>PBPF01000054.1 GCA_002724615.1 Verrucomicrobiales bacterium
GCCCTTCGCCTGCATCGCCTGCCGATGAAAGCCCGTGGCCAGCCGCTGTTCCGGCGTGGCGTTGGGCAACAGGTCGCCGGCCAGTTGCTCGATGGAAAAGCGGTCGTACGGCAGATTGTCGTTGAAGGCGCGAATCACCCAATCGCGATACGGCCAAACATTGCGCGTGCGATCGGCCGCATAACCGGAGGTGTCGGCAAGCCTCGCAAGATCGAGCCATCCCTGCGTCATGCGCTCCCCGTAATGCGGCGAAGCCATCAGCCGCTTTACCACTTTCGCATAGGCTTCCGGCGAATCATCCCGCTCAAACGCCGCCAACTCCGCCAGTGTCGGCGGCACTCCAATCAGACCCAAACTCAACCGCCGCAGCAATGTCCCCTTCTTCGCCGCCTCCGCCGGTCGCACCCCTGCCGCTTCCATCCGCGCCAACACAAACCGGTCGATGGAGTTGCGAACCCAAGTCGCATCCTTGATCGCGGGGAGCGCGGGTTTTTTGACAGGTTGGAACGCCCAGTGCTTTTCAGCTGCTTTGGCACAGACGGCCAAAAGAAAAATATAGATGCCGCAACGCACACAAAACCCTGTACGCAAATGTGGTAAAAAGCACGGTATTTTCATCACGGAGACACAACGAGCGATTTGTTCAGCAACGGACACAATTCTCCCAAGACCATGAACGATAACGCTGGGCAAAATCTGCTTGCGGGGGGCTTGGAGGATGGCCATCTTCCGAGCCATGTTTTCTCATGTGGTAATTTTTTGGACGAAGTCGGATCGACCGGAGGCAGTTGAAGAACTATTGGCAGGGGCGGAGAAGTACCTAAGGCCGTGCCCCGGGGTGCTGCATTATCATTGCGGACAGATGGTGGGGAGCCACCGGGACGTTGTGGACCAGAGTTATCAGGTTGCACTGAACTTAGTGTTCGAGGATAAGGCGGCGCAGGATACTTATCAGGAGCATCCTTTGCACGTGGAGTTTGTGGAAAAGGTTTTCAAGCCGAATTGCGAGCGAGTTTTGGTGTACGATTTCGCGGATTGAAATCGGCTTGCCATCAGGCGGGGGCGAAGGCAATATCGGGTTTCCACGGACGCGAGTGTAGCTCAGTTGGTAGAGCATCTGCTTGCCATGCAGAAGGTCGTGAGTTCGAACCTCATCACTCGCTCCATTTTTTTGCCCTTGTCTGATTCCCGCTTGAAATTATTCCGTTGTGCGCTGGCGTTGGCAACGTGCGTTTTCCTCACGCTAGCATTGCGTCCGGGGATGTCGCAACCGGTGGATTCTCTGCCACACATGGACAAGCTGGAGCATTTCGGGGCATTTGTGTTATTTGCTTTTCTGGCACAAGGAGCGTTCCCGAAACTACCCACGTGGGTGAAGATAGGTGTGCTGGCAGCGATTGGACTAGGGGTGGAACTGGGGCAGATGGCGGTGCCGCACCGGCATTTCAGCGTGGGGGATCTGCTGGCAAATTGCGCGGGAATTGGGGTGTTTTTCGCAGCGCGAGGCTGGCGGAAGCAAATCAGCGGGGAGAAGTAAGTTTCTGGACTGCTTTGTCTAGGTGTTGACGGGCGTACTTTGCCGGGTCGAGTTTTGGCAGGATTTTGTTCTGGGCGCGGACGGGGCCGATGGCATTAGGGCGGTAGGTTTTTCCGGGCAACTTTAAATTCAGGCGGACGCGCTTGTCGCCGGGTTTGCCGAAGCTGAGGGTCATGAGGTTGTCCTTGTGCCGGAGCGTGCCGCCGAGTTGTTTGATATAGGGGGCAGCGGGTTCGTCGCCATCGTGGAAGGATTCCTGAAATTCCTTGGCAGACATGGGAATCTCGAGCCGCAGTTGGTTGCCTTGGACGGTGAGAAAATCGTGGCCGACCTTGGCGCGAGCATGAGCGAGCCTGAGAGTCGGCTCATCGAAGTCCTCATCCACCCGGCCGTCGAGAATAAAGGCTCGCGCGAGCCGATTGCCCTCGTCAAGCAACCGGCGAAAATCTCGGATAGTGACACGCTGAATGCCGCAGAGGCGACCTTCGGTGTCTTTATCGAAAGGACCGTTTTCCACCTTCACACGGTCTTGCAGTCGGCGCAACCAGGTCTGCAGGCGTTTCTCGTGGGGGTCATCAGTTTCCTTTTCAATGGCCTTGCGGACGGTTTCTGCATCGTACTCAAAAATCCAATTGCTGAAGAAAAAAGTGCGCTGACCCCGCAGCACGGAGCCGAGTTGTTTAAGTTCCTTCTCAGTCAGGATGTGTGCGTCGTCCGCGCCGTGGATGCCGCGATAATCCTGGACGATGAGAAAAGTGTCGGACTTGGCGTGATATTGGTAGGTGACGGTTTGCTCAGCGAAATCGAGACATGCGGCGCCCAGAAGAAGTGGCAGAAGGATGAGGGCTTTCTTCATGGGCATCAACGTAGTAGCGAGATGGCGCGGGGTACAGCGGAAACTTGCGAGGGTTGCGCACGCACGTTAGCCTCCGACACTTTTTATGAAGGTGGCGATTCATGGGTGCGGATACGTAGGGCTGGTGACGGGAGCGTGCCTGGCAGACGTGGGGAACACGGTGACGGCGGTGGATGTGGATGCGGAGCGCGTGACACGGCTAAACGCTGGAGAAACTCCGATCTATGAACCGGGTCTGGAGGCACTGTTGCGCGCAAATCTGGATGCAGGACGGTTGCGATTTACTATCGACCCGGAGGAGGCGGTGGCAGCAGCTGAGACTCAATTCATCTGCGTAGGCACGCCGCCAAGGGAGGATGGGGCGGCGGATTTAAAATACGTAATCAAGGTAGCTGATGTTATTGGTCGGCACATGGAGGATTACCGGCTAGTGGTCACGAAGTCGACTGTACCGGTGGGCACGGCTGACGCAGTAGCAGGGGCGATGAAGAAGGCGCTAGATGGTCGGCAAGTAGCGTACGACGTGGCGTCGAACCCTGAATTTTTAAAGGAGGGCGACGCCGTAAACGACTTTATGAAGCCGGATCGCATTGTGGTGGGCACAAATAGCACGCGGGCGGAGGGGATTTTGCGTGAGTTGTATGCGCCCTTCAACCGTAACCACGATCGCGTACTGGTAATGGATGTGCGATCAGCGGAACTTACGAAGTATGCAGCCAACGCAATGCTGGCGACGCGAATCAGTTTCATGAATGAGATGGCAGGAATCGCCGAACGTGTGGGGGCGAACATTGAGAATGTCCGGCAAGGCATCGGCAGCGATCCTCGAATCGGCTGGTCCTTCATTTACCCGGGGTGCGGCTATGGTGGCTCGTGTTTCCCAAAGGACGTGCGGGCAGTGGAGCAGACTGCACGTCAGGAAGGACTGGAGCCCCAAATCCTGCGCGCGGTCGACGAAGTGAACACCAGACAAAAGGGGGTGTTGTTTGAAAAAATCGCAACGCACTTCGGCGATGACTTAAAGGGGCGAACGATTGCGGTATGGGGCCTGTCGTTTAAACCAAATACGGACGACATGCGGGAAGCCCCAAGCCGGGTGTTGATTGACTCACTGCTGAAAGCGGGGGCGTTGGTGCGAGCGCATGATCCGGAAGCAATTCGGGTAGCCGAGGGGATTTTCGATGGCGAGAAGAACGTGACACTGTTGGAAGATCCAATGGAAGCAGCAAAGGGTGCGGACGCGCTCGTGATCGTGACGGAATGGAAGGCTTACCGTAGCCCGGACTGGGTTCGACTGCGAAAGTGCTTAAACGAGCCGGTGGTGGTGGACGGCCGCAACCTGTTCGAGCCGGAGACGGTGCGGGAGGCGGGGCTGGTTTATTACTCGATTGGCCGCGCGCCGGTACGGCCCTAGCCCATCGACCGGAAGATGTCGATGAAGGGCTGTGGGTAAACGCCCATTATGACGATCAGCATGGCGAGCACGGCCAAGGCGGCGGTGGCACTGGCGGCGTTGGCAGGCCGCTCGAGAGGCGCGCCAGCGGGCTCGAACACCAGAAAAGGTTTCAAGATTTTCAGGTAGTAATATAGGGAGACCACGCTCATCACGAGTGCCAGACCCACCAGCCAGTACCAGCCCTCTGACCAGCCAGCTACGTCAGGTTGGCTACCGATGGCGGCGTAGAACAAGTAGAATTTTCCTACAAACCCGGCGAGTGGCGGGATACTGGCCATAGAAAGGACGAAGACGAAAAACAGGCCTGAAAGGATGGGCATGGTTTTCCAACAACCGCGAAAGTCGTCAATCTCGGCGTCGCGATCCAGTCGGTCTGCCAACAGCGAGACGATGCCGAACGCGCCGATGCTAGCGAGCGAGTAGACGAGCGCAAAGAATAGAACCGACGCGCGCCCGACAGGTGTGAAAGCCACCAGCCCGACAAGTAGGTAACCCGCGTTAGCCACGGCGCTGTAGGCGAGAAGCCGCTTGAGGTTGGTCTGACGCAGTGCGGCGAGGTTGCCCCAGACCATGCTCAGGACCGCCAATGCGGCAAGCGCAGTGCCGAGCGCGATGCGAGGCGCAGGATTGTCTCCAAACGCGGGTGCGAGCAGATTGATTAGCAGGACAACCGCCGCAATTTTTGAGCCGCTGGCCACCCAAGCAGCGGCGGGTGTGGGGGCGTTCTGGTAGACGTCCGGTGCCCAGAAATGGAAGGGCGCAAGGGCGATCTTGAAGCCGATGCCGATGAGGATAAACACGTATGCCAACACGATTAGCGGGGGCAATTCTGACTGGGCTGCGACATACTGCGTGATGCGAACCAACTCGAGTGTCCCCGTGGCACCATAAAGGTAGCTGAGACCAAAGAGCAGGAACGCCGCTGATACACCGCCAAACGCGAGATATTTTAACGCCGCCTCCGCCGAAGCCCGCCGATGTTGCCACAGGGCGGTCATGGCATAGAGGCTCAGGCTGGTCAGTTCCAGCGCCACGAATGCGGAGAGCAGGTTACCGCCTGTAATAACCAGCCCCATGCCCAACGTACTCAGAAGCAGCAGCGCATAAAACTCGCTAACGTGCCGGCAAATGTTCACACGCGCGCACAACTCCACCACCACCGCCGCCAACACAAATACCAGCGCCTTGAGCGTAATGCTGGTCTGCGTGTAGATCAACTGGCCTTCACCGACGTTTATCCCGGCAAAGTCTACTTGGGCCATTGCACCCAACCCGAGCAGCAGGCTCCATGTCGCCACGCGGGCAACCACACGGTTGCGGTCTTCGATGCCACGACCGCGCAACCAGGTGTAGTCCAAGCCCAATGCCAGAAAGATGCCCACGACCACAAAGAGGTCGGGCATCAAGGCGTATAATAACAATTCGTAGGACATGTTAACCAGGCAGACGGTTGATAATGATTTCCACGCTCGGGCCAATAACGCCGGTGAGCAGTTGCGGGAACAACCCGATGAGCAACGATGCGCCCAACAGGATAGCACAGCCGATGATCTCAGGGGTGGTCATTGGCTTGTATGGCTTCAGCGGCGCGCCGTTGCCGTCGGGATGACGCACGCCAAAAAACGCCTCGTGGATCTTCACCAGCGTGTAGCCGAACGTGAGCAGGATGCCCAAGCCCGCGCCCACCAGCACCCAGCCCTTATGGCCCGTCAGGTAATCCGACTTCCACACGCCAATGAGCACGTACAACTCCGAGATGAACCCACTAAAGCCCGGCAGACCCATTGAGGCCAGACCCGCGATCACGAACACCCAAGCGATGCCCGGCATACGGTCGATGAGCCCGTTAAATTCATCGAGCTTGCGCGAGCGCGTGCGCGAATAGATAACTGTGCCAACCATGGCGAAAAGTACCGCGCCAATGACGCCGTGCGAGAACATCTGGAGCACCGCACCGGTCATGCCCACCTCGTGCAGCGTGGCAATACCCAGCAGTACAAAGCCCATGTGACTGACACTGGAGTAGCCAATGACGTATTTAAAATCGTTTTGGCGCAGCGCCACCAGCGCGCCGTAGCCGATGTTAACGATGGCGACCACGGCGATGAGCGGCGCCCATACTTGTGCCCCGGCAGGCAGCAACCCCACCGCCACGCGCAGGCAGCCGTACGCACCAAGCTTCATCACCACGCCGGCCAACAACATGGAAGCCGCGGTGGGGGCGGCGACATGGCCGGTGGGTGCCCAAGTGTGGAATGGCCACATGCCTGCGAGGATTGCGAAACCCACAAAAAGTATAGGGAACACGATCGCCTGAAAACCGGGGGTGAATCGTTCACGCTCAGTAAGATGTCCGAGATCCACCAAGCTGAAGGACTCAACGCCTGCCGCAAAATACACTGCCAGCAATCCCAACAATACCAGCGCGCTGCCTGCAAAGGAATAGAGCACCAGTTTCATCGCCGCGAACTCCCGGCGTTCGCCGCCCCAGTTGGCGATGAGAAAATACTTGGGCACAACCGCGATCTCGTAAAACACGAACAGTAGGAACAGATCCAGCGAGAGGAATACTCCATACACACCGCCAATGAGCGTCAGAAAGTAAGCGTAAAATTCATTGGCACGCTCCTTGAGATCCCAAGTGAACAGCACGCCGCAGACCGCCACCAGCCCTGTCACCAGCAGCAGCGGCAGGCTAATGCCGTCGTAGCCCGTGAGAAAACTCACACCCATCTCCGGAATCCATGGAATATCCACCAAGTCAGCGATGCCACCCTCCGCCTCGTAGCGTTGCCAGCAGAACAGCGCGACTGCCAGACCGGCGATTGAGGTTCCCAAGGCTACCCAACGGATTTGCCGGTGGTCTCTCGGGCGCATCAGGCCGCAAACCGCAGCGCCCGCGAAGCTAAGTAAGATGGTGAGCAGAGCGGTCATATCAGAAGGAAAGATCCACAATGCCCTGCACAGCCGACTGGCCGAGGTTGATGAATGTGCCTGGCGCAATGCCAGCCCAGAAAACGAGGATGAGGATGGGCAGAAGTACCAACGTCTCGCGCGGCGAGAGGTCTGGCATCTCCGCCAACCGATCGGGCGTAGGCCCAGTGAAAATCCGCTGCAGCATGGTGAGAAGGAACACCGCAGTAGCCAGCAGACCCAACGTGGCCAGAACTGTGACCGTGGAAGCCACGGCAAAAGCGCCACTGAAGATCAGGAACTCTGCCGCAAACCCCGCGAGAAACGGCAGCCCCAAGGAGCAAAAAGTGAGGATATAAAACGCGGCGGCAAACCGAGGAGTGGCCCGGCTCAATCCGCCGAAGTCGTGCAAGCCACGCTGGCCGGTACGTTCCTCCAACACACCCACGAGGTAAAACAGACCGGCCGCCGACAGGCCGTGGGCGAACATCTGCAGGATTACCCCCTGCAATGCCAACGCGCGCTCATCCATCACCAGGATGGTTTGCGACTGTGTCAATGCCACACCCAGCGCGCCCACCCCAAGAATGCAGTAGGCCACGTGGTTGAGTGACGAGAAGGCGAGCACTTTTTTAAGGTCTGTCTGCCGCAACGCGAGGAACGCGCCCCAAAGGATCGTCACCAACGCAAAACCCAGCAACCCCGCCGCATGCGTGCTGAGTTGATGCGGGAAAATCTCCACCACGATTCGCAGGAAGGCGTACACGCCCATCTTGGACATCACGCCCGTGAGCAGCATCACCACCGGCGTTGGCGCAGCAGCGTAGGCGGGTGCCTGCCAGATGTGCAGTGGCACCAGCGGCACCTTCACCCATAGGCCAGCCAAAATGCCACAAAAAGCCAGCGAGGAAATGGCAATGGGCTTTGTGCGCGCCATCTCTGCCAGCGCGAGGAAATCAAACGTGCCCGTCTCGTGGTACACAACCAGAAACCCGACCAGCATCGCCACGCTGCCGAGGACGGTGAGCAGGAAAAAGTTCAGCGCAGCCCCGTGTCGGTTTTCGCCATGGCCAAACATCTTGATGAGGAAAAATGCCGGCACCAGTGCCGCCTCCCAGAACAGGAACCAGTGGAAAAAGTTCAGCGCCGTGAACGCCCCGAACAGCCCCGTGAACTGCAGTGAAAGCAGCGCGAAAAACACCTTCGGGTTTTCCTTCTGCCGCCACGACGCCAACACGGCAAGNGGCGCCAACAACGCCGCCAACAGGAGCACCAGCGCATTCAAGCCGTCGAGTCCCACATGGTAGTCGATACCCAGCGCAGTGATCCAACTCACCCGCTCGGTTAACGGATCCGCGGTATATCCCCACATGGCGATAGCCGAGAGTGTCATCACCAGCGAGAACAACGCGCCACCNAGCGCGATTAGCCGCATCTCCTCCCTTCGTTCCCGCGGAAGCAGGACGATCAGCAACGCGGCCACAGCCGGGGCAAATGTGAGCGCGGTAATCATTTCATCCAGAACACCAGNAAACCCAAGGCCACCGCACCCAGCGCGATGTAACGAAGGTACGCGGGCAANAGGCCCGACTGCGTTTTCACCACCGCGCGTCCGCCGCCGCGGAGAGCCTCGCACAGCCCGTCAAACCCAAACCCGTCGATCAACTGCCGGTCGATGCCCACCGTGAAAAACCGGCTGAGCCCTCGCGCCAGACGCACGGTCACCGACTGTAAAAACTTCAACAACTCTTGCAGTTGTTCCCACACGATCGACACCACCGTCCACGCGCGGCCAACAGTCGCCTCGTAGGTCTCGTCAAAATACATCTGATTGCGCAGCGCTTCCACTGCCAGCGGGTCGTTGTCCGCACCGAGATCCCGTCCACGGTAAACCAGCCAGCCAATCAAGATGCCNCCAAGCGAGACCCCCACCCCGATAACCATCACCATGGTGTGATGCGGCATCTCGCTCGCACCGAGAAAGGCTGGCAGCACGTACACTGCCAGACCGCCCAACAGAGCAAACACTGCCAAGATCACCAACGGTACAACCATAAGGCGGCCGCTTTCATGCGGCTTCCCTTCGCCACGGTAACTCCCCGCAAACACATAGAGCCACTGTCGCGTCATGTATATCGCCGTAAACAGAGACGCCAGCGCGGTCATCCAGAACACCCCCATTGTCATCGAGTTGTCCGGCTGCCAAGCCGCGTTCAGGATGGCCTCTTTGCTAAAGAAGCCGCTCGTGAATGGGAATGCCACCAATGCCATCACGCCGCATAGATAGCAAATCGCCGTCAGGCGCATTGGGTGCCACAGGCCACCCATCCGGCGGATATCTTGTTCCTCATGGCAGCCGTGGATCACCGAGCCCGCGGCTAGGAACAACAGCGCCTTGAAGAATGCATGCGTCAAGAGGTGGAACATGCCCACCGCCACGCCCGCTACCCCGAGGCCAACCATCATCAACCCAAGTTGGCTGATGGTTGAATATGCGAGGATACGTTTTAAATCAAACTGGCCCAGCGCGATGACGGCCGCCACCAGCGCAGTCACCGCGCCCGTCAATGCCACAATGTGCAAAGTGCCGCCCGCTTCAAACAACGGGAACGTCCGCGCCACCAGAAACACGCCGGCTGCCACCATCGTCGCCGCATGAATCAGCGCCGAGACTGGTGTGGGCCCTTCCATTGCATCCGGTAACCACACGTGAAGCGGCACCTGGCCCGACTTGCCAATGGCGCCAATAAACAGCAGCAGGCTGGCAGCTCCCGCCACGGCACCCAGCACTGCGTGATTGCTCACCAATGTAGCAGCGTCACGGGAATTTTCTCCAAATATCCCCTCCGGCCCATAAAGCGTCAGTGTGCCCGTGGACTGAAACACGAGCAGCAACCCGATGAAAAACCCGAGGTCGCCAATGCGCGTGACGATGAACGCCTTTTTGCCCGCCGCCGCAGCCTCCGGCTTGTGAAACCAAAAGCTGATCAGCAAGTACGAAGCCACTCCCACGATTTCCCAAAACATGAACAGTAATAGCAGGCTGTTGGAGAGCACCAACCCAAGCATGCCCGTGGCGAACAGCGACAGGTAGCAGAAGAACCGCGCCATTCGCCGGTCTTTGGCCATGTAGCCGGCGGAATAGATGAAAATAAGCAACCCCACAAACGTGACCATCGCCAGCATCACGCCCGTCAAAGGATCCAGCACGAAGCTCCAGTCAATCTGGGTCGTGCCCACGGTGATCCACGGGATGGAATAGGTGTTGAGTTCACCGGTAGCCATCGG
>PBPF01000055.1 GCA_002724615.1 Verrucomicrobiales bacterium
TGAAAAGGATGTTCCCGAGATTGAAAAGAAGGCCAACGAAGCTAAGGCCCAGACTGAAAAAGCCATTGAGGCTGCCAAGAAGGCACTGGAGGAAGCCGCTAAGCAGGCAGCTGAGGCGGCTAATCAAAACAACCTTGAGAAAGCGGCCAAGCCCTTCGATGAGGCAGCTGAAAAACTGGCGGAAGCTGCCAAGAAGGCAGCCGAGGCGGCTAATAATGCAAAAACACCAGAGGAAAAAAAGGCAGCTGAAACTGCCAATGCTGATGCCGAAAAAGCCGCTGAACTCGCGAAAAAATTTGCGGAACAGGCAAAGGGTGAATTTCCAGAGGATCTTGCCGAGAAACTCGCCGAGGCTGCCAAGGAACTTGCTGAAAAGGATATTCCCGAGATTGAAAAGAAAGCCAACGAAGCAAAGGCTGAGGCCGAGAAAGCCATTGAAGCTGCCAAGGAGGCACTGAAGGAAGCCGCCAAGCAAGCGGCCGAGTCGGCCAAAAACGAAAATGAAAATCTCGAGGATGCCGCCAAGCCGTTTGAAAAGGCGGCCGAGCAACTAGCGGAGGCCGCCAAGCAAGCCGCGCGTGCTGCTGATAAAGCAGAGACACCAAAGGAAAAACAGGCCGCTGAGGAAGCAAAACAAAATGCTGAAAAGGCTGCTGAACTGGCGAAGGAACTTGCAGAGCAGGCCAAGGGCGAATTCCCACAGGATCTTGCTGAAAAATTGGCCGAGGCCGCCAAGGAACTCGCCAATCAAGAAGTGCCAGACATACAAAAGAATGCCGACCAAGCCAAGGCCGAGGCCAATCAGCAACTTGAGGACGCCAAAAAAGCTCTTGAGGAAGCTGCTAAGCAGGCTGCCAAGGCGAGTAAGGAAGAAAATGAGAATCTAGAGAAAGCTGCTAAACCATTTGAATTAGCGGCTGAGCAACTTGCCGAAGCCGCCAAGGAGGCCGCACGCGCAGCTGACAAAGCCGAGACGCTAAAGGAGAAACAGGCCGCTGAGGAGGCGCAACAAAATGCCGAAAAGGCTGCCGAAGCAGCTAGAAAACTTGCTGAACAGGCCAAGGGTGAATTCCCTGAGGATCTCGCAGAGAAGCTAGCCGAGGCAGCTAAGGAACTTGCCAATCAGGAAGTGCCTGACATTCAGAGGAATGCCGAACAAGCCAAGGCCGAGGCCAATCAGCAGCTTGAGGACGCCAAAAAGGCGCTTGAGGAAGCTGCCAAACAAGCTGCCGAGGCCGCGCAGGATTCAGCCGGTGATCAGCAGAAACTGGCCGAGGCTGGTCGGCAATTTGCCGAAGCAAGCAAGGAACTTTTTGAGGCAGCCCAAAAGGCTGCCGAGCAGTTTGATCCTGAAGCGATGAAGGAGGCCGCCCTCAAGCAGAAGGCACCCCAGCAAGAGCAGATCAAGGAGGACACTCAAGGCGCACAGCAGGCAGCGGAGGAATTGGCACCTGAGGCCGCTGAAGCACTAGCTCAGGCAGCGCAACAGATGCGTCGATCTCAGGAAGATTTGAAGGAAGGTCAAAATGCACCCGATGCGCAACAGGCTGCTATCGATGCCTTAAACAAAGCCGAGTTGGAGATCGATCAAAAACTCGCAGAGTTGGCAGCGATTCAGGCGGAGAAGGATTTGCTCGACAANATTAGCAAGGATCTCGGGAAGCAAATCGAGGCCCAGCAGGATCTCGGGTTGGAAACTGGNAAGGCTGCTGAGAAGGCTGAAAATAATCAAAAACCTGCCAATTCCGACCAGCCACTTCCGCAGCAAGCAAAAGAACAGGGTGAGCTTGGCGAACTAGCCCAGCAGTCGCAAGTTGAGGCAGCTGCCGCCAACGCCCCGATCGAGGCTCAAAATGCCCTGAATGAAGCCAAACAGAATCAGGGCAATGCGCAGCAGCAACTCCAGAAGGGGCAGCCACAAGATGCGCGACCAGAACAAAGACAAGCCGTTGAGAATCTTCAGGACGCCAAGCAAGCAATCGACGACAAGATTAACGAGTTGGCTCAGCAGCTTGGCGAGGATCCGAACAATGAGGAAGCTCTCGCGAATGCGGCTGAGGCCATTCAGGAGGCACAGGAGCAATTGAATGATGCTCTCGAGCAACTTGAGAATCCCGCAGATGCTCTTCGTGATCTNCAGAAGCAACAGCAAAACATCGCCAACGCACTTGATCAACAGGGCAACCCACTAGAGCAGGCNCAACAAGATGCTCAGCAGGCTGCCAATGAACTTGGGCAGGATAATCTACCGGAATCAATCAGCGAAATGACACAAGCCTTGGAGGGNATTCAGGAGGCAGCCCAAAATCAGCCCGGTAACCAAGCGCTTGCTCAACAGGCACAAGCGCAGGCACAGGCACTGGCCCAAGCTCAGGCACTTGCACAACAGCCTGGCGCAACTCCTGCCGGTGAGCCTCTTGAAGGTGCCGGCGAGGCAATTCAACCATTTACTGGGGAGCAATCTGGNAATCTCCCATCTGATGCCCAACAGGCATTGCAGGATGCTCAGANNGCCCTTAGCGATGCNGCGGCGGAGGCGAGTGCCAATCAGGCTCAAGCATCCGAAGCCAATGCNCAAGCNGCTGCACAAGCNTTGGCACAGGCAGCTGCCGCTGTAGAGGCAGCACANGCCGGCCAAGGTGANGGTCAGGGCCAAGGACAAGGACAACANCCGGGNCAAGGCCAGGGACAGCAGCCTGGCCAAGGTCAGGGACAACAGCCTGGCCAAGGTCAGGGACAAGGTAAGGACGGACAAACGGCCGAAGGTAAGAGCAATGGCGACGAGGGACTTCGCAATGGACAGGATCAAAAGAATCCGCTCGATGCGTTTATCCGCGACCGTAGCAAATTCCTTAGCCTTCCCGAACGTGAAAGGCAAAAAGTACTTCAGTCAGTAGTGGAACGTTATCCTGAAGAGTACGGGCAAATGATCCGTCAATTTCTCATCAACATNTCCCGAAAGGGGCAGAAGGCCCCGCGTTAATCGTCGTGAAATTCAGCACCCCTCGATTCGCGGCGATCANGATCAGCGCAGGTTTGTTAACCGCGCAGGGCTCATTTGGTGCAGCCGGCGACGGCCCGAAACGCGATGATCGTGTAAAGGTAAGTCCTCGTGCAGAGTCTGTAATCAANGGGGCATTGCGTTATCTCTCNACCCAACAGCGTAAATCAAAAAAGGTCATTAATGGTCGCGAGGTGGAAATTGGGTACTGGGGTATCAGCCGTGAAGAATCTCGGTATCCAGTTGCTATGACGGGCTACACGCTCATGGCATATATGTCTGCTGGAAATATTCCNGGTGAAGGGCCTCATGGCAGAGAAGTGGCTGCTGGGATGGAATATTTGCTAGATGCTATAAATGATAGCACTGGTATTTATGGCAAACAGGCTTATGGCCAATATATGTATGGCCATGGGATTGCAACAATCGCCTTGGCTGAGTTATATGGTCAAACGCGCAATCCCCGTATCCGCAAAAAGCTTCAGGCTGTAATCGACAGAATTGTAGCTAGTCAAAACAGTCAAGGCGGCTGGCGCTATCGGCCAGTAAAACGCGATGCTGATATTTCAGTTACCGTTCTCCAATGCGTCGCACTGCGTGCTGCCAAGAATGCCGGACTTGATGTTCCGCAAAAGACAATCCAGCAGGCCATAAAATATGTGGAGGCTTGCTATCATTCTTCGGGCGGATTCTCCTACCAGCCTGGCTCCAGTCCCGGCTTCGCCCGAACTGCNGCCGCAATTTACTCCCTGCAAGTATGTGGGAAATATGGAACCGCAAAAGTTAAGGCAGGTTCAAATTATTTGAATAGTAGGATTAATGGAGGATCATTCAAGAGTCAGGAGTGGTTCGTCTATGGAAACTTTTATGCGGCACCTGCTNAGTACATGATTGGTGGTCCCACTTGGGAAAATTGGTACAGTAAAATGAGTAAGTACTTGCTTGATAAGGATAAACTCAAATCCGAGGCNGGAATGTTTCGTTGGGATTCCACCGGGCGAGGCGGTGTAGGTCCAGTATTCACGACAGCCGTGTTTACGATGATCCTTGCCATGCCCTATAACTACATTCCCCTTTACCAACGCTAAAATCTCAGCGTGAAAAAGAGCGCCGCAATCGCCATACTCGGGCTGGGCGGTGTGATATCCGCTCCTGCGGACTTGTTGCACACCCGCGACGGACGGGTTTTNTCGGGTAAAATCCAATTAAAGCCAGGGCCAACCCTTCATATTCAAGGCCCCTCGGGTAATCATCAATTTCCCTTGGTGCAGATTAAGCAGGCCATTTTTGGCAATCATGCTCGCGTCAATTCTGGACTGCGGAATCTACAGGCCGCCCATTACCGCGGCACATGGCAANCGTTGCCTGTACTGGATAAACTGAAACCCCAATCCGTTGTTTTCCTTCCTGGTAAACGCCTGACTCTTCATCCGCACAATGCGCTTGCTGGTTACGCAATGCTTTATACCGGCGACTTATTAGCGCCGTCTAAAGGAGACTATCAATTTCAACTTGGATCTGATGATGGTGCTCGGCTGCTGATTAACGGNAAGGTGATTATTGATAACGACGGCCGCCACGGCCTACGTTATCGTAATGGTCNGGTCAATCTCAACGCAGGNAGCCACACCTTCCGGCTGGAGTATTTTAATCATTCTGCCGCCGCCTTGCTGAAACTCGANTGGANTGGCCCCGGTATTGNGCAAACNAGCTTGACCACCTCCGACACGTCCAACCTTACGCCTGCAAATATGACCAATGCCGGCATTGCCTTTCGGCAGCCTGGCATCCTCACTTGGGGTGGGTCCTTTATCCCACACCCTGCAAATAGCGCCGATGCCAGCGCAATTGTTCTCTCCGCAAANCCTCTAATTACACGACTTTCCACGATCAATGCTGCAACGCTTGTTTTCGAACCCGTCACACTGCACCGGGCGCAACTTTTGCGGTCCGATGGCCCCGGCTTACTTCTTCGAGATGGGAAATTTGTTGGCGGAAAAATTGTGTCCATCAAGGCCGGTCATGTTGAAATTCAGTCCGTCCTGTTTGGTCGCAAAACCTATCCAATACAAAACAACGTTACNGCCATTCAACTTCGTAGAACGATCAAATCCCTGCAACAAACTCGNGTATANTTGAACGATGGCACTCAATTAGCNGCCACACATGTTAAGGTGGATAAAAACCATCTTGTCATAGATGCCCAGCCNCTACGTCAACACCGCATTCCCATAAATACCATTACCCGTCTCCAACATGGCCAACTGCCTGATCCTCTCTCAGCAGCTTGGACTTCATGGGNAAAACTCGATCCCTCCTCGCGGAAATATCTTCANGCCCAACAATCCACCATATTCAATGCCGCTAATCAGGTAGTTNCCATCAGCGCACAGGAGCGAAACCTGNTAGCAAAAACCAATCTTGCCCGTGAAAGNCTTGCAGCCGCGAGGGTCGACCTCGAAAGTCATGAAAAGCAACANGCGCTATCTGAAGCCAATGCGACACAGGCACAGGAAGCNCAGGTAAAGGCTGCTGCCGCGAGTGCAGCTGGTGCCAAGGCNATGTCTNTATCGCAAGCAACAGTCGCAACCGCCAAGGCTGCCATCGCTACTGCCAACGTAATGGTTTCTGCGGCCAAGGCAGCTCATGATCAATCTGTTTCTCGTGAAAATGCTTCAAAAAAGGNAGCCGCCGATGCTCTTGCGAATCTAAAGAAGAATCAAATGGCAGCTGCCGTTGCCGCTNCGAATACAATCAAGCAAGCACGGGAAAAACTTGCCAGCGATCTCAAGGTCGCAAATCTTGCCACCACCAACCGAATCAATTCATTAACTGCCCTGTCGATTGCCCGCCGTCACGCAATTGCCACAGTAGCTGACGTTGATGCCAAGACCAAGGTGCGTGCTGCTGCAGAGGCCAGTCTTAACACAGCCAAAACGACCACCGCCAATGCCCAAGCTGCGATGGGCAGAGCCCAAACCACTCTTTCAACCAGGCAGAATGCGCTTAATGTCGCACAGTCCGCCTTGACTGCCGCTGTAAACACAAAACTGAATCCAGCCAAGACGACCCTTACTAATGCCAAGGCAGCGCAGACTCAGGCCAAGGTCGCTAAAGAAAAGGCCGTCAAAAAGCTGGCCGAAATTCAAGTTGCTGTGGCCACCGCTCTCGTTGTTAAGAACGAACTCGCTGTCACCTTAACGGAAATCACCCGCATACAAGTCGCTTCCAAGGGACGGGTGGATTCAGCCAAT
>PBPF01000056.1 GCA_002724615.1 Verrucomicrobiales bacterium
CGGTGTTAAGGGCGGCATGACCCACGGCAAAACAGATGAGTACGGCTACGCCGCAGTGGAAGGCAAGGTGCACATCCACGACTGGCACGCCACCATCCTCCATCTACTGGGCCTGAACCACAAGCGCCTCACCTTCAACTACGCCGGCCGCGACTTCCGCCTAACCGATGTCCACGGCAACGTGGTGAAGGAGATTCTGGCATAGCCGCACAGGCGGCGGTCAAATTCCACTTAGGATCGCGCTTCCTCGACAGCAGGCTTGGATGCCGCTGGCGATGCGCCGCGGAGTTTCTCAATGATCGGAGGAAGTTTCTCCAGAAGATGATCGACCTGGGCATCGGTGGTGTACTTGCTTAGTGAAAGCCGCAGGGAGCCGAGGGCCTGAGTGGGCGTACGGCCCATGGCCATCAGCACGTGCGATGGGGCCAGCGAACCGGTGGTGCAAGCNGAGCCGCTGCTGGCGCAAATTCCCTCCCGGTCGAGCAACAGCAGGATGGCCTCGGCCTCGCAGTTGGCAAAGGAAAGGTTGCTGGTGTTGGGCAGNCGCGGTTCCCGGGNTCCGTTGCGGGTGACGCCGGGGATGGTGTTCAAAATGGTATCCTCCATCCGGTCGCGTTGGGCGCGAATACGGGGGACATCGTTTTTCAGGCTGTCGGCGGCCATGGCGGCGGCCTGCCCGAAGGCGACGATACCGGCTACATTCTCCGTGCCGCCTCGGCGGCCGTGCTCCTGTCCGCCNCCCATCACATAGGGTTGCCACGGAGCGCCCTTGCGGGTGTAGAGCACNCCGATGCCCTTGGGGGCATGCAGCTTGTGGGCGGAGAGTGAGAGGTAATCNANGCCGAGCNTNCGGACATCCAGCGGCAGTTTGCCGGGAGTCTGCACAGCGTCGGTGTGGAAGAGCACGTTCTTGCTGCGACAGATGGCGGTGATTTCCTCCAGCGGNAAAACGACGCCNGTCTCGTTGTTGGCATACATGACGGAGACCAGCGCGGTGTCTTCGCGAATGGATTCGTGCAGTTGATGGATGTCCAGCTCGCCGAGAGAATCGACGGGGAGCCAAGTAACTTCGACGCCNCGTTTTTCCAGTGTCTGCCCAAACTTGATGTTAGCGGAGTGCTCGACGGCGGTGGTGACGATGTGCCGCTTGCCCGGCTGGCTGAGCAGCGCGCTGTTCCANGCGGCGTTGTTGCTCTCGGTGCCGCAGCTGGTGAAAACCACCTCGCGCTCGTCGCAAGCCAGCAGCGCNGCCACCTGTTCGCGCGCGTTGGCCACGGCTTCGCCCACGCGGTTGCCGAAGGCATAAGCACTGGAGGGGTTGCCCCACTGCTCGGTGTAAAACGGCAGCAGTGCCTCCACCACCTCCGGNGCAACCCGCGTCGTGGCGTTGTTGTCAAAATAGAAAACTGTCTCGTCGCTCATGGCGATGCCCCCGGCCATGCGGCAAACAGTGGGGAACCGGCATTAGAGCAGGGAAATATCGNGAAAGGAAAGCCTTTTCACGTCATGCNCGGGTGGCAGCGCTTAATGGTCGTCCGGGATTGAATTCCGCGCGGTCGCATCCTTGATGAGAGATTCCATAGTTTCATGGTCGAGACTGCCCTCTTTCTCGAGGTCGCGGTAGACTTTTTTCTCTAGGGCNAGGAGGTGGTGCGTGTGCATCTGCGTCTCAAGATCGTTNAGAGTGGGCGTGTGCTTGAGCATGTCGGTGATGCGCTGGTCATTGGCGGCGCGGCGCTCAAGGAGGGGCNCGTGCAGTTTCTCATAAGTGGCCCGGGAAAGGGTGCCTTGGCGCTCAGCTTGTTCCAGTTCNTCGAGCAGACAGCGGATGGCTTGGCGGCGGGCGAGGGCTTCTCGATACTCAGTTTCCTCCTGAGCTTCGCTGATGAGTCCGGCACGTTTCATCAACCAAGCCATCGTNGTGCCTTGGGCAAGGATNGAAAGCAGGACGACACCATAAACGATATTGAGAATAGTATCGTGATGAGCGGTGCCGGCGTCCGTCGTNGCNACGAGCATCATGGCAAGGACCATGGAGAGNCTGCCNCGAACGCCGGCCCAAGTGATGACAGGAAGCCAAGGGCGTGGCAGACGGAGTTCTTCGCGGCGAACAAGAGTGGAAACNCCNCCCACGACGATGGCGCGGACGAGGGTCATGATGGCAAAGAAAGCGAGGATCAAGCCGGCGTCGCCCCAGAAGCCGCGCAGGTCGATTTCCAGACCGATGAGAATGAAGACGAAGGAGTTNGCAAGAAACGCGGCGAATTCCCAGAAGGAAAGGACTGCCTCGTGGGTGGTGGGGCTCATCCCGCGCTTGGTGCCNATGTTGCCGATCATCATGCCGCAGGTCACGACAGCGATGACGCCGGAAGCGTGGAGNTGCATGGCGAGAGCGTTACTGCCGAAAGCAGCGATGGCAGTGAGGGCAACCTCGATGAGATGATCGTCGACCTTGCTGGTGATGTAAGAGATGCCAAGACCGGCGGCCAGACCAATGGCAGCGCCCAGGAAGACTTCCCANAGGAAATGGCCGAGAACAGCCATGGCTTGGACACCGCCAGCGGAGTCCAAGTGGGGCAAGGTGAGGCCAAGGTGGTCAGCAGTAATCTTGACGACAACGCCGAAGAGGACCACGGCAATGCCGTCGTTGATGAGGCTTTCGCCTTCAATGATGATGGCGAGACGCTTCGAGACGGTGAATTCCTTGAAAAGAGCCACAACGGAAATGGGATCAGTGGCGGCAAGCATGGCGGCGATGAGCAGGG
Organism: Verrucomicrobiales bacterium; assembly: GCA_002724615.1. Lineage (GTDB taxonomy): Bacteria > Verrucomicrobiota > Verrucomicrobiia > Limisphaerales > UBA1100 > UBA6614. The sequence continues at coordinate 2,766 of PBPF01000056.1, forward strand.
CAGCCTGCCAGTCGAGACCCGCGCNGATGGCCTTGGTGACAGGCACGAAGAGTACGGTGGCAAGCAGCATACCGATGATGACGCCGGGGATTGCGAGGCAGAAGATGAANCGCTTGTTCCGCAAAAACTTGCTGAGATCAACATGGAAAGCGGCCTCGAAGAGGAGGATGGGCAGGAACAACTGGAGCAGCAGATCGGGCGTCAGCTGAAGATCGATGCCCAGCCGGTTGGCATCTCCGGGGCCGTTTAGGGCGCTGGCAACAAGGCCGGCAATGACAAGCACGACGGTATACGGCAGCTTAAGCCGCCGCGCCAAGAGCGCCATAGCGCAGGCGATGATGAGAATGGCAACAAATGAAATGGTCATTCCACGTGGCCGCACTTTTTACCACGAATCGGCCCGTGAGGAAAGGTGCGGGTCAGCGGCTAGAATGAATCCGTCCCAGTCGACGATTTAAAGTCCGCAAATCAAGTTAGCCGTGACAATTTGATTCCCACAAGCATCACTTTGAATTATGATGTCTTCGTATCCGATGAACTTGCGAAGCGCTGNTTACTTTGTCCCGCTGCTGTTGGCCGCACATGCGGTTTCCGCGCCACCGCCGGAACCGCCACCACCACGCAAGCCATCCTCGCCCTTTTGCCAGAAATGCCAAACCCCAGGCCGGATGGCGTTCCTGCGAGGTCTGGGTGGCGCTCCTGTTGCCCTTGCCACAGCGGTTGACGAGAAAACAGTCAGCCAATGGCTGGCTCGGCAAGTCATCGATCCCCAACTGCCGCTGGCCGAAGTAAAAGTGTTTACGGAGACACGCGTGCCAAACATGCCCCGTGTGCGCAACGCCGCCGAGTGGCGCACGATNGCTGCTAAAACGCGACGCGACGTGCTGGATAAGGTGGTCTTTACCGGCGGTGCCGCCCAGTGGCGGAACACGCCACTAAAGGTTGAATGGCTGGACACCATTGAGGACCTGCCGGGTTATCGCATCAAGAAACTGCGCTTTGAGTGCCTCCCGGGCTGGTGGATTCCCGCGCTCTTGTATGAGCCAGCGNAACTCGCCAACAAGGTTCCCGTTGTGCTCAACGTCAACGGCCACTCACGCGCAGGCATGGTGACTCCCTACAAACAGGAGCGATGCATTAACCTCGCCAAGCGAGGCATGCTCTCGATGAATGTCGAGTGGATCGGCATGGGCCAATTCGCCAATCGCATGGGGCATTACCAGATGAATCAGCTGGATCTCTGCGGCACGCCAGGCATCGCGCCATTTTACTTAAACATGAGCAAGGCTCTTGATGTACTACTGTCGCACCCTAAAGCCGACCCCAAGCGCGTGGCCGTGGCNGGCCTGTCCGGCGGCGGCTGGCAAACGATCTTCATCAGTTCGCTCGACCCACGCGTGACATTGGCCAATCCCGTGGCTGGGTACTCCAGTTTCAAGACCCGCGCACGTCATGGCACTGACTTGGGGGATTCCGAGCAAACGCCAAACAATCTGGCCGTTCATGCCGACTACACCCACTTGACCGCCATGATGGCTGACCGAGCAGCNTTGCTGACCTACAACGCCCACGACAACTGCTGCTTTGCGGCCGGCCACGCACTGCCGCCGCTTATGGATGCTGCCGCGCCGATGTTCAGCCTGCTTGGCCGCCGCGACCAGTTGCGCAGCCACATCAACTACAAACCCGGCGACCACAACTTCGGCGTGGACAACCGCCAGCAACTATACCGTTTCATCGGCGACATGTTTTATNCCGGCCNAAAATTCGATTGGCGNGAGATTCCCAGCCAAAAGGAAATCCAGTCTAAGGAAAAACTCTTCGTGCCGCTGCCAAAGGACAACCTGAGCTTCAATGCCATTGCCAAACAACTCGCCGCCAAGTTGCCTCGCGACCCCACCGCCAACCAACGTTTGACTGACGATGCCAAGCGCCAAGCACGCCTTGCCAGCCTCAGGCGCATCGTCAATACCAAGGACTACGCGCTCACCGCGAAAAAGGTGNCCGNGGAAACCAAGGCCGGNTTCACGGCCACGTACTGGCAATTTGCCATGGGCAAGGACTGGACGGTGCCCGCCGTAGAACTGTCACCCGCCAAGCCAACCGGCACCACGCTGTTGATTGCCGACACCGGGCGCAAGTCGCAATCCAACCAAGTGAAGACACTGCTGAGCCATGGGCAACGCGTCATCGCGATCGACCCGTTCTTCTTTGGTGAGTCCAAGATCAACCGGCGCGATTTCCTGTACGTGTTGCTGATCCACGCTGTCGGAGAACGCGCGCTGGGCATCCAATCCAGCCAAGTCGCCGCCATCGCACGCTGGGTAAAAAAGACCCACGGGCATGCTCCTGCGCTCACNGCCGTCGGCCCACGTCTCAGTGTGGCCGCGAGAATCGCCGCCGCGCAGGAACCCGCCATCGCCTCCCTTGAGCTTTACCAGCCCATGGCCAGCCTAAAGGAGGTCATCGAGAAAAATCGTGGAGCCAACCACTTGCCGGAGTTGATGTGCTACGGACTACTCAAGGAATTTGATCTCCCCCAAATCGAAGCGCTCATTGCCCCGCGCCCCGTGGCCAAGTAACCGGAATTCCAAGGATCGGTCCTCAATACGCGCGCGGATTTTCGCACCCTTTAAGCAGGCTTTGTCAGGATAGTCTGCGTCGGGAACGCCATCTCGACGCCACCGTCGGCGAAACGCTTGAGGATTTCCAAATTCACCCGGGTTTGTGTGCCGAGGATGTCCGAGCCTTTCTTGATGTAGTAGACGAAAACCACATTCAACGCAAAGTCACCAAACGCGTTGAACCCAATGCTTGGCCCTTCCTCAATGTCTTCCGCGTTCGCCGTCGCAATCTCCTCCAGCACCGTCATGGCCTGCTCGATCTTCGCGGCATCCATGTCNTAAGTAAGGCCAAGGTTCAATACCACCTTGCGCGAGGGCTCAGACGAAACATTCTCCACCGCCTTGTCCGAGAAGTCCGCGTTGGGGACGAACACCGTGCGGCCCTCCAGCGTCTTGAGCTTCGTGCTGCGGAGGCCAATTTCTGTGATTGTGCCGTCATACCCGCCAATCTTCACGCGTTCACCGACTTTAAAGGGTGTGTCCGTAAAAATGGTGAACACGCCAAAAATGTTCTTGGCCGAGTCCTGTGCTGCCAATGCCAACGCCAGCCCACCAACGCCCAAGCCCGCCAGCACTGTGGTGATGTCGTACCCCGCGTTGTCCAGCGCCATGATTATGGCCATCACCCAGATGATGATTTTCACACCGCGCCGTAAAATAGGCAGCAGGATATCATCTAAATCGGTCTCTGTATTTGCCAAGATCGGTGCGATATACTCATCCACCAGTGAGTCAAACAGACGCGCCACCAGCCAGGCGCCGACGAATGTGATAATCACCGCGAAGAACGCGTTCACCCAGTGATCCACACTGGCCGGGAAATCCAGCGAATTCACCCCCAGCCAGATACCCGCCAACGCCGAAGCCGTCACCATCGGTTTCTCAACCGTGTTAACAAGGATGTCATCGATCTTTGTCTGTGTCTTCTCGGTTAGCTTTTTGACATATTTTTCGATCAGCCAATAGATCGTGCGCGCAACGACAACGGCCAACAAAGTGATGATCAGGGCCAGCAGCCACTTGTCCATCGTGTTGCCGAATAACGAATAGTCCTTCAGGACCTCCGGCATGGGAATATGGTCCGAGAGTTTTGTGGTTGATGTGGCGTTGCTCTCCGCCTGCGCCAATAAAATAAAACTACGCATGGTCACCTCCTTGATCCAAGCGCGCGGATGCTATAACCGGGACGGAATTCCGTCAATCAAATTGGGGATCGAACAACCAGTCCACNAGTCGTTCCGCTTCGCGAAAATCGGGAATCACTGCATGNGCACCGGCACTAATCAGACGACGACGTTTCCANGTGTCCGGCTGGCCACTACGTCCCGCCTCATCGCTAGCNACTGCTACNGCCAGCCCGCCGACCGCGCGCACATTTTGAATCTCCACATACCCGTCACCAAACCCCACCAGCGCACGGCCGTCGATACCGTTTTCTGAAAGAATGGAATCAATAATCATGGCCTTGGAAAAGTCTCGTGGATCATCCTTTGCCCCAAAAATGCGCGGTCCAAAAAATTTGTCGACACCCAACAAAACCGCTTCCTCTTTCACGTACTCCTCGTCCGTCCCACTTGCCAAAAACAATTCCACCCCGCGCGTATGCAACAATTCCAGTAACTCAAGTGCTCCTGGCACACGCCACTCCTCCGCATCGCCCCCCGCCCGCAACGCCGCGCGCCGTGCTTCGATCCGTTCCATCAAGCGGGTGTGATACTCATGCTTGTAATCCAATGGATCCCGCGGTGTGCCGCCACGCTTGGTNACTTCCTCTGCCAGCCGTATCATCTGATAAATTGTCTGTTTGCCGTTCAATTCCATTACAAACGACTCGCAAACACCATGCAACGCCTCATCACTTTCCTCCGTCCCTGCTTCCTTCAACACTTCGACCATCATTGGGATCATTACCCCAGGCCAACCTTCACGAATGAGACTCAACGTCCCGTCAAAATCAAACAACACCTGTTGCGGTTTTTCACGCATAGGCAAATCGCCAACAAGTTCAATTTGAGACCCTTGAAGAAAACGGGTATCCACCGCATCCACTTCCACCACCGACTGGAAATCCCCCTCCAGCTGCATACTCATGGCGTTGCCGCAAACTCTTTTTGCCACTTCCCAATTACCTTGGCGTCAACCACACCGCGATGCAGCACCAGCCGGTAGCACAAAACCAGCGGCTGTTTCACAGGCAATCGTTGTGCATGCTGGCCTGGCCAGACTGCATTCTGCATGCTGCCTTTACGCCGCAAAATCCAAGGCTGGGGAAACCCCGCCGACTTTGGGTGTGTCAAAACCGTGACCCCGCTCAATCCATCCCCTGCAAACTTTGCCGTCATGTCCATCCATGGCCCCGCCGTCACTGCCGTCCGCTGCGGTTCCACCTCCCCTTTCTCTCCCAGGAAACGGATTCCTTCCGGCAACCGGATGCGCGGTGAAAACCCGCCATACCCTTTGTCATTTTCCGACCCGCCAAGCCGNATGTTCGGTTCNACCGCCAACAGCCGGATATCAAAATCGATTTTCCGCAAACCACTTTTTTGTGGATNCACGCGAATGAGGGCTGTCTCCTTCACCAGTGCACGCCGGCCGTCATGCCAAAGGGGAGATTTCCAGTTCACTTTAGTTTCAATTCTCGCCGTACCATCTGCCGCCACCGCAGCCTTCAACGAATACACGTCCCACTCCAAATCCTTGGCAATCCACCCGTCCCCAATCTTCCGGTCGCCCACCCACAATTGATGCCAAGCCCAAAAAATTCCACGATGATGCCGGTGATCCGCCGGAAAATCCTCCGTCAACACATTGCCATCCAGATCAAACAACGGGTGCACATAATTCGCACGCGCATATTTACCGTCCAACGACTTCGTAGTCCGTTGAAAAAACAAGACCTTCCGCCCCCCCTCCTTTANCCAAGCTCCCTCCGGTAAAACCTCCGTCCGCAATCCCGCGAACGCNTTGAACGCCAATAATACGCATANCGAGAAAACCCTAACAGTGGACATGCACCAAAAGTGCCGTCGCATTCTCTGTTGCGCAACCAACATTTTGTGCGCGGCACGCGCTTTTTCTTTCTTTATTAAACAGTCTCGAAGGCTTTTCGAAATGGCTGTTTTGCGATACCGTCTCCACGGTGAATCTTGTCCGTTTTATTGTCCTCGCAGGGTTAACACTNGATGGTGTGGTTTTGGCAGATTCGGTGGTAACGCTTGGCGGACAGAAACTGGAGGGGCGCATCGTACTGGCAGAAGGAGCGCTGAAAGTAGGAAGCACTACCGTTGCACTTAAGGAGGTGAGACGGGCGNAGTTTGATGCCGAGTTAAAGGATACTACGCTTGAACCCAANGATGAACTGTCCAAGTTGACCAGTGGACTTTGGGCACTGCGACGACCGGGAGTGTTGTGCTGGAATGGATCGTTTATCGCNCGTCCGGTAGCAGGTATGGACGATACGAAGGTGACATTTCAAGATGCGCCAAAAGGACTGTTCGTCAGCAAGGTCAACACAGCGGCGGTTATCTTTGGGCAAGTTTCCTATGCGCAGGCGATGATGCTGCAAGACAGGCGCGCGGGCGTGCTGCTTGCTTCAGGAGATTTCGTGGATGGAATGCCTCGATCAATTACGAATGGCACGGTGGTAATGGACTCGGTGTTGTTCGGACGCAAATCTTTCGTGATGGGAACGGAGGCAATGGCGGTTTTGCTGCGCACGCCTTCAGTAACCGCAGGGGATTTCACTATTCGGATGCGCAATGGCTCNGAGTTACTGGTCAAGGCACCCGTGTTCAAGGATGGTGTGATCGTATTGAAAGAAGGCGTGTTCAAGGAATTTCAAGTGAAGCACGCAGACTTGATTGAAATTCGCCGCGGGGATGCGGCGGATATATTGTCCCAAGCGTGGACAAAAGTGAAGAACTCGGGCCCGGCGGANCGCACACAGTTGATGACGAACGTGGCAAACGTTGGGCAGGCGATACAGTTGCATAACCTTGTAAAACAGAAGGCAGAAGATTTGCGTGAGGCAACGATGTTGCTGGAAAAAGCCAACGCGGAACGGGCAGCGGTGTTGGCCCTGCGAACCAAGGTTCAGCAAAAGGGAACCCAGGCGCGTTTAACATGGCGCCAGCACACGCAAGCATACACACGGGCCAAGTCGGATGCGCAGCGATTAAAATTGCAGGCGGATGTGAGCAAGCGAAATGTGGACCGATTAAAGCGAGCGGTGGACAGTGCTCGTCGAGAAATTGAAAATCAGGATCGCAAGCTGAAGGATTTTAACGTGAAGATGGCACGGGCGAAGGACAACGAGAAACTGCTGAGGAAATACCGTGGACAACATGCGGAAGCTGAGCGGTCGTTGGATCGTGCGCGGAAGTCACTGTCGCGCGCAGAGCAAAAGTTAAAAACAGGCCGTCGCGATTACGAGGCCCGCATCGCAAAAACCAAACCGATGTTTGAAAAGGAAGAAGCGGCGCGGCAAAGAGCGGAAGAGGCCAAGCGGGCAAACACCGCTGCGCAGAAAGAAACTGGCAAGGCACGGTCGGCATACATTAAAGCTCTGCGCAAGCCAGTCGAGGCGAGACGCCGCGTGGCTGACTTGAAGCGCGAGCACGATGACGTGCTTGCAAAGCTGGAGCAGTTGAAGCCCAACATCCCAAACATCGGCGTGCCCGAGCCGCGTTAAAGGAAAGTTTGCTTGCACGCGCGCGTCCACGCTTCAGGATGCAGCGCATCCCATGTTGATTGGATACGTCAGTGACGAGAAATATCTGGCGCTGTGTGATGTGGCGCTGGAGTTCGTTCGGGGTGGGGAATCGGTCGAGGTGCGTAGCCGGGCGACGGGCGCGGTGCATGCGGACCTACCTCCGGGCGACTACTCGGTGGCATTGCAAAAGCCAGGCTTCGGGCCGAAGCGCGTGGAGCTGACTGTGACCGAGGGCATGGAGCCGTATCATTTTCGGCTGCTGTCGGACTCATTGCTCGGTTACATCTGGCCGAAATGGGTGCGCGCGGGCGAGAGCGCGGAGTTTCGCTTGCACTCAGCCACGCGCTATAAATTGGAGCTATTTCGATATGGCCTGAAGCGCGAGTTCATCCGCGCCGTCGGCTGGTTCGACGAGCATG
>PBPF01000057.1 GCA_002724615.1 Verrucomicrobiales bacterium
TGGCCCCAAAGACAATGCCAAGGTGCATAAGGCACCCAACGGCAAGGCTTTCCCCGCTCACTGGGGCGCGCCGCCGCTTCGCCAAACCCGTGATCTGCGCCCGTTGCCTGGTGGCTATGGTCAAGGCAGCGGCACATTGGCCCGCTGGATTCAGCAGAACCTCGACAAGGANNNGAAAGGCGGCAAGCAGGTCTTTAAGGCCCCGAACGGCCAGCCCTACCCCGAACATTGGGGCGCGCCGCCGCGTATTCAGGTTCGCGACCTGAGAGTATTGCCCAACGGTTATGGCCGCGGCAGTAGCACGTTAGCCAAGTGGATTCAGCAGAATCTCGACAAGGATAAGAAAGCGGGAGTCGCGCCACCCAAGCCGGGCCCACCCGTCATCGTGCGGCCACCCATTCGTCCCCCTGTTCGCCCGCCACTACCTGTACGACCCGGTGGCGTTCGTAAGCCTTTCCCAGCGCACTGGGGCGCTCCGCCACGCATTCAAACCAGTGATTTCCGNCCCCTGCCCGGCGGTTATGGCAACGGCAGCAGCACGCTGGCAAACTGGATCCAGAAAAANCTCGACCAAGATGCCGCCGGACGCAAGCCGCCCGCCGCAGGTCCCGACCAGGTACAGATCGCCCGTCTGGAAAATCGACTGAAGCAGATCAAGAACTTCATGGCACGTGCACGGCTCACGAAGCCGGCACTTGACCGTTATAAAGCCGAGGTTGAAAAGCTTGAGAACCGAATTCAGGAACTTAAGGCCGCCGGTCCGGCNACCAAGCCGCAAGGCAACCGACCTNCCATAACGCCCNCATTTGCAGCCAAGCACCCTGCGGGAAGTTATAAGCCAGGTGAGCTTCTTGTAGGCATCAACAAGGGCATCGCACGCACTGACAGCGAGAATGCACTAAAGACCGCTGTGCCTGGCATGGCGGTCATCCGTGCGATGATCAACAACACGATCCTTCACGTCCGCTTGCCGGCCAACACAAACGTTGAATTGGCAATGGCAAAACTCCAAGNCTTGAAGGAAGTGAAATACGCCGAGTTGAACGGTATTGCCACCATACAGCCTGTGCCGGGCCCCGGCATCCGGCCGTTNCCGGGAGTTCGACCGTTACCCGGAGTTCGACCAGGTGTACGCCCCCTGCCGCGACCTGTGCCCCCACGACGGATTCAGCCGATTGATCCCAAGCCGCGAAATCGATAGGAATTATTTGATTCTATTTTATCCGCGAAGGGAATTCCTTCGCGGTTTTTTTGTCCTTTTACTTCAGTGGCAGCACTCTACATTGCNCGCATGAAAGCACTCCTTCCGGGTTTGGTTCTTTGCATCGCGCAATTCAGCTTCGCGGCGGAAAAGGGATTCANCCCNNTNTTCAATGGCAAGGATCTCGCCGGTTGGCAGGGCATCGGTGGTCCGNCGACCAATTGGGANGTGAAGGATGGAGTGCTGTCGTGCNCCGGCAAAAAGGGTTCACAGTGGATTGCGACGAAGGAGGAGTTTGGCGACTTCGATCTGCGACTGGAATTCAACATCCCGAAGAATGGCAACAGTGGTGTGTTTATTCGCGCCCCGAAGGATGGCGCACCGTGGGTGCAAGGGCTTGAGATTCAAGTGCTCGATGATCATGGCGACAAGTGGAAGAGTCTCAAGCCGACCCAATACACGGGCTCGGTTTATGCCATCAAAGCGCCGAGTGAGCGCGTGACGAAAAAAGCCGGCGAATGGCAATCCATGCGCATCCGCTGCGAAGGCTCGAAGTGCACCGTGTCAATCAATGGCAAACTCGTAGTGAAGGCTGACTTCGCCGAGTTGGCCAAGAACCACAAGCAACCCGGCCTCAAGCGTAAAGCCGGNTTCATCGGCCTGCAAAACCACGCCTCTCCCGTGCATTACCGGAATATCCGTATCAAGCGGGAATAATGACGTGGCGGCCGCCGACCCATCGGGCATTCAGGAACCGCCGNGTAGCGTGGGCGGCATCCTTCGGCGCGTGGGCCCCGGTTTTGTGCTNGCGGGCACGCTGGTCGGCTCTGGTGAACTGATTGCCACCACCGCCACCGGTGCGGAGGCGGGCTTCACGCTCCTGTGGCTCATCATCCTCGGCTGCGTCATCAAGGTCTTCGTGCAGGTCGAGCTCGGCCGACACACCGTTACCCACAGCCAGTCCTCCCTGTCCGCNCTTAACAGCGTNCCCGGCCCGCGTATTTCTGTGCCGGTCGCCGGAAAGCGNGTGGGTGCAAACTGGATTGTCATTAGCTGGTTCCTGATGTTTGTCGCCACCATTGTCCTCTTCGGCGGCATCATTGGCGGTCTCGGCCAGTCGCTGGCTATCACCGTGCCCATCACTGAAAANGGCCGGGCGTTCAATGAACACCGCGACCTCGCCGTAAGCTTNAAGGTAAAGGAAACCCAGCTGCCCAAGACCACCGATGAAGTGGAGCGACAANAACTTTCCCGCGAGATTGAAGNGCTCGAAACAAAGCTGGCAGCCATGGGCAAGCCCGAGCCTTCAAGTGACGACAAGGTGTGGGCCGCCATTGTTATGTTGCCGACCATCCTGCTGTTGGTCATCGGTCGATACGGCTTCATTGAGNTGTTCGCGTTCGTGCTAGTTAGCTCNTTTACCATCGTCACCATCGTGAACCTCTTCCTGCTGCAGGGCTACGAGAGCTGGTCCATCAGTAGCCGCGAGTTCATGGACGGNCTCAAGTTCAGCCTGCCCGAAGCCTCCGGTGACNAGACCCCGCTGTACACCGCTCTGGCAACTTTTGGCATCATTGGCGTAGGCGCTGCTGANCAGGTNCTGTACCCCTACTGGTGTCTCGAGAAAGGCTACGCCAAGTGGTCTGGCAAAAACGACGGCTCCACTGCCTGGAAGGAACGCGCCCGCGGCTGGATGCGCGTGCTGCAGTGGGACGCATGGTCGTCATGCGCGCTATACACCTTCACCACCGTCGCCTTTTACCTGCTCGGCGCGGCCATCCTCGGGCGCGTCGGCCTCGTGCCCGAGGGCTCGGAAATGATCCGCACCCTCGCCGTCATGTATGAGCCCGTGTTCGGCGAGTTTGCCCAGACACTATTCCTCTTTGGTGCCTTTGCCGTGCTTTACTCAACCTTTTTCATTGGCAACGCCGGCCACTGCCGCACCGCCTCCGATGTGCTCTGCGTGATGAACGCCACCGAAAATACCGAGGCCAGTCGCGCCCGCTGGATCAAGCGATTTGCCGTGCTGCTGCCNATCATCAGCACCGGCATCTACTTTGCNGTCGGCAAACCCAAGGCACTCGTCATTCTTGGCGGTGTCGCCCAGGCCCTGCTGCTGCCCATGATCGCCTTTGCCGCCCTCCATTTCCGCCACAAGACCTGCGACCCCGCACTGCGNCCCGGCCGCGCCTGGGATTGCATGCTCATNGTCTGCCTCGTCCTCTTCATCTCCATCGGCCTGTATCTGGCATTCACTACCGTCACCAGNAATCTCTGATGAAAGCTATCTNCCTCCTGTTCCTCTTAACAACGCTCTCAGCTACTGCTGCCACCCTTGATGCCCTTGCCGCGCACCTGAAACTGCCCGCGCCCAAGCGGCCCGTTTTGTCCAAACTTTCCTTCGCGGCCACCCCGCTCACCAAGTCCGATGCCGACAAGGCCCGGCAAATGCTCTGGGCCGATCACCTTGGCCTCCTCCGCGCCATGCGAGCTGCTGAGATGAAAGCGAAGACCATCCAGCTTGATGGGCACAAAATGAAGTTTGAGTTTTTCGTATACGGTAAAATGCCGAAGGGAGGCCGCAGCTTNTTCATCTCCATGCACGGTGGCGGCAATGCACCCGCGCGCGTGAACGATGGCCAGTGGGAAAACCAAAAACGACTCTATCGGCCGNCGGAGGGCATCTATGTGGCCCCGCGCGCTCCAACGAANACATGGAACCTTTGGCATCAGGGCCACATCGACGGCCTATTTGATCGNCTTATNGAAAACTTCGTTGCCTTGCACGNCGTCAACCCCAACCGTGTTTACCTCATGGGCTACTCCGCCGGTGGCGATGGCGTGTATCAACTCGCGCCACGCATGGCCGATCGCTTCGCTGCCGCCGCCATGATGGCCGGTCATCCGAACGAGACTTCTCCAGTCGGCCTCCGCAATCTTCCGTTCACCCTTCACATGGGCGAACGCGACANCGGCTACAACCGCAACAAGGTTGCCGCCAGTTGGAANGCCAAGCTCGCAAATCTCCGCAAAGCCGACCCGAGCGGTTACATTCATCACGTGCAAATACACGCCGGACTTGGCCACTGGATGAACCGCCGCGATGCCNTTGCCGTGCCGTGGATGGCCAANCACACCCGCAACCCCGTGCCGAGCCGCATCGTGTGGAAACAGGACGACGTACGCCACGAGACTTTCTACTGGCTCGCCGTCCCNATGAATGAAACCAACGGCCGACCACAAATTACCGCCGAGGTCCAAAAGCAAAACATCACCCTCACCGGCCCCGCTGNCAAGNCGGTNCGGATACGACTNGACGACCGGTTCATCNACCTCGACCAGCCGGTGACCATCANCGCTAATGGCAAGAAAGTATTTAGCGGGAAAGCGCCTCGCACCATCGCCCGCCTCGCCGCCTCGCTCGCTGCCCGGCATGATCCGCACCTGATGTTCAGNGCCGAGGTTCCGGTCACACTTCCCCAAGCGAAATGAATTTGCCGCGCCACCGCGCCTGCATCACAATTCCGCCCATGCGTACCATCTTCCTCATATNCCTGTTGGCTGGCACACTCGCCGCTGACGATCTTGCCAAGCAGCCCGTCATCTTCNCCGAGGATTTTGAAAAAGGACACGAACGCTGGGAAACCACCGACGCGGAGTCGTGGACACATCGCAAGATCGANGGCAACCATGTGTTTGGCATCAACCGGCGCAGCAGCAAGTATCGACCGAAGGTTCGCAGCCCCCATCACATCGCGCTGATAAAGGGCGTGGAAGTCGCCGATTTCGTTCTGACTTTTCGCGTGAAAAGCACCAAGG
>PBPF01000058.1 GCA_002724615.1 Verrucomicrobiales bacterium
TTGTTGCGGAGGGTGCGGATATTGATGTCTAGAGTCTTGGCGGCTTGGGTGCGGTTGTATTCGCAGTGGCGGAGGACGGTGAGGATGTGAACTTTCTCGATATCGGCAAGGGTCTGGGTAGGACTGCCGTTGTCGGTTAAGGCGGATGATGAGGAAAGCGTTGGAGCGGGAGTGTCGTCGGTGAGTTGGAGGGGGGCGTTGATGCCGAGGAGGTCGGGCTGGATGTAGCCGTCTTCGCCGCAGAGGATGACGGCGCGCTCAATGACGTTTTGCAGCTCGCGAATGTTGCCGGGCCAGGCGTGGGCCTTGAGGGCAGCGGAGGTTTCCTTGGCGAGGCCCTTGACGGGGACGCCGTGTTTGCGGGTGAAGCGCTGGGTAAAGGCATCGACGAGCAATTCAATGTCGCCGGCGCGTTCGCGCAGGGGTGGGACGTGGATGGGGACGACGTTGAGGCGGAAGTAGAGGTCTTGGCGGAATTCTCGCTTGTCGACGCTTTCTTCTAACTTGCGGTTGGTGGCGGCGATGACGCGGACATCGACCTTGACTGTGCGGTTGCCACCGACGCGCTCAAATTCACGTTCCTGCAGTACGCGCAGAAGTTTGGCTTGGAGGGGCAGTGGCATTTCGCTGATTTCGTCGAGTAGGATAGTGCCGCCATGGGCGAGTTCGAAGCGGCCTTCGCGCTTGTTGGTGGCGCCGGTGAAGGAGCCTTTTTCGTGGCCGAAGAGTTCGCTCTCGACGAGATTCTCGGGCATGGCAGCGCAGTTGAGCTTGATAAAGGGGCCGTCCTTGCGCGGAGAGTTGTTGTGGAGTGCGCGCGCCACGAGTTCCTTGCCGGTGCCATTTTCGCCTTGGATGAGCGCGGTAGCATCGGTTTGGGCGACGCGGCGGATTAGCTTGCGGAGTTGCTCGGTGGCGGGATGGTCGCCGAGGATCTCATTCTCGGGGGCCTCGGTCTCGGACTGGGCGAGGTATTGGTTGACGTTGACAACCTGGGCGAATTGTCCGGCTTTCTTGATTAATATCTGAACCTGCTCGTTGGAGAATGGCTTTAAGAGGTAGTCGTGGGCACCTTCCTTGACGGCGGTGACGCCGGTATCAACCTCCTTGCCCATCATAACGACAAGGGGTTTGGTGGGGCGCAGGTTGACTTCCTGAAGAAACTCGAGGCCGCTGCCGTCGGGCAAAGTGTCATCTAGCAGCATGAGGTCGTAGGTGCCTTCGCCTAGTTTCTCGTGAGCTTCCTGAATCGTGCCGACCTCGGCGCAGTTGATGCGCTTGGAGCGGAGGAATTGNCCNACGTTTTTGCGNAGGAACTCCTCAGCGGCAACGATGATGACGTGCTCGACAGACATGNGTGATCAACTGTGGGCGCGATATCGTCGCGCGACAAGGCTTGGGTTTTGACGTCCTGCAGCGGGCATGTGGCTGGAGGGCACGAGCTTGTTCGCTAACAGTAGCTTTTCGTTCTCGCGATCCAGNAGNACGATTTTCATGATGAGATCNAGGTTTTGACGAATGAGTGCGCCAACGGCGGGGTATTGCTCGCGACTGGCGGGATCCATGCGCAGCCAGGTGNCCTTGTGGGCAAACATCTTTTGCTGCGCATCAGTGACGCGGTTGAGCATGCCTTCGCGCGTTTTAAAGAACTCGGCAAGATCGGACACACGGTTGGCCTTGAGTTGCTGGTGTTCACGCTGGACGACGGCGAGAATCTCGCCGCACAACTCGAGGTGACCNCGCAGTTCNCGTTCTAATTCCAANATGGGGGCGGCGGATGTACTCATGTTTTAGTTGCCGCCTCCGGCGACGTTGGGATTGCCGTTTGCATCTGCTGCGNTGGGCTGAGGNGCAGTCTCGNCAGCCATTTGTTTGCGAAAAGCCAGCAGGCGTTCGCGGGCCTGAGCCATGTGGACGATCAATTGAATCTCGGGGGTGAGAGTAGCGCGCGCGATATGTAACTCGCCTTCCATCTNCTTGATGCGCGCCTCGTGGTCTTGTCGGGCATCTTCAGGCAGGGCTTCCATTTCNTTGCGGACGATTTCGACCCNATCCTCAAGATCCTTCACGCGGCCTTGTTGATGGACCCACACTTCGTTAATGCGCTGCCAGCCGCGCAGTTCGGCTTCGATGTCCTTCAACTCGGCGTGGCAAAGGGCGATCTGCTGGTGGAGTTTCACTTGCGTCTCGAGCGTGCGGTTTTGCGTGAGCAATGCATGGTAAAGGCCGGCAGCCAGATCATAATTGCCGCTGGCGAAGGATCGGTCGGCAAGGTCGAGGCCGGCCTTCGCTTTCCAGAAGCCCCAGCGGCCGCGGGCATCGTCATCGGAAGGGGTTTCGATGAGCGTTCGAAAATCCTTGTCGGCGTTGTGTCGGTCGTCGAGGCGTTCGTGGGCCATGGCGCGCAGGTAACGAATTTGCGCGCGGAACTGACTGCGNGGATGCTCGACGAGGAAACGGGTNGTCTCGGCAANGAGTTCGCGATAGGCATCGTCGCGTTCCTTGGGCAGGCCGGGGTTGTCTCGGAGCTTGGCATCGTCGCGTGCGTCATCGGCGATCCGTTGGGCGTTGCGCATCTGGGCGTGGATGAGTTTGAAGCGTGTGTTCTCCACGAGCAGTTCCTCGTCGGGATCCTTTAACAGCTGGCGGTAGAGTTTGATGGCCTCGGGGTAGTCGCCGACATTGGCGTAGTAGGTGTCGGCGATACGAACCTGTGCGGTCAGGATGGTGCGGCGGTATTTGATGAGGTTTTCGGAACGGCGGCGGGCAGCGCCGGTCATGGTCTCGTAAAACTTGGAGATGGCCATCTCGGGCTGGCCCATGAGACGGAAGAGATGGGCTTGGCGCAGTAGAATCTCGGGCAGTAGAGGGCTTTCGAGATAGCGTTCGCGGTATTCGGCGAGATATTGCAGGGCTTGTGCGTAGTCGCGTGCGGCTTCGCGCTTGACGGCGAGATTAACCAAGGCAACGCCCAGTGCGTTTTCGCGGTAAGGCAGGGTGACCATGGTGACAAAGGGGATCTCCTTTCGCTGACCACGACCGAGCAGAACGGTTGATGTCCCGTTAAAGTCAACGGGGGAAAGGTCGGATGCAGCTTCGGATGCGGTCGCGTGGAGGCTGAAATGGTCGGCGGACTCAGTGCGGACATACATGATGCTGGAGCGGTCGAGATCCTCTACATTGGCGGTGCGGGGGAGAGGGCCGCTGAAGCGGACGGCGTCGCCTGTCTTGAATCCGTGGCGCTGCTTGCGAAGCAGGTCGCGCTCAAGGTCGATGACGATGGCGGACACAGGCACGGCGTTTTTCTGGATTATGTCATTAAGATGATCGAACACGACGGTCCAAGGATCATCGGGCTGGAGGTTGCCGAGGTCTTGCTCGCGTTTGAGGGGTTGTTCGTCGCGGCGCAGGAGTGCGGCGAGGTTAGTCATGAGGGTGTCCTCTCGATCCTTCAACTCAGCGATGAATTGGTCACGCTGAACAAGGCGTGCGCCGGAGAAACGGCTGGCGATGTCCCCGGCGGCGACGTCGCGGCGGATTTGCTGGTAGGTTTGCACAGCCGCATAGAGCTTGACCATGCGAGGGTAGAGGTAGTTAACGAGATCGCCGTCGTCGTGGACATCAAGCGGGGTGGCAGCGATCATTTTTTGGAGAGTGACTGGCTCGTTGGCGAGATTTTGTCCGGGCAGGAAAAACACGAGGCTCTTTTCCTGAAATTGCAGGTTGATGCCGCGGCGCACCTCGGGTACGTCGGCGATTTCCTCAAGAATGATAAACTCATTGTCGCGTACGACCTTCACAAAATAGCTTATACCGGCCTCGACGCCCAAGGCGCGGTGGGTGATGCCCAGCGGCATAAGGTGGACTGAGTCGCCGTCCTTCAGGCCATGAGGCAGGTCGGTGACCATCACGTGTTGAAAAACTTTTTTCTGGTCGTTAGAGGAGGTGAACTTTACTTCGTTGAGTTGGATGCCCCCCGCTTTGATGGCCCATTGGCGGGTGTCCTCTGTATGTCCGGGCAGCCGNTCCTCGTAAAACACATCACCGATCCCTCGTCGGGCGCGAAGAATGAGCCACTGCCATTGGGTTTCGCCGGCGACGGGCCGGGCGAGCAGCGAGCGCTGGACGTCGTAGTATTTCATGGTGGCCTTTTGCCAGCGTCGGTCCTCCCGGTACAACTCTGCTTGGCGCAAAAGGATTTGCGGAAGTGAGATNGGCGGCTGTGTGCCCGGATGCGAGAGGNCGTGGTTGGTGGCGAAGGTACGGAACAGCGCGTGGGCTGGGGCGTAGGCATCTTCCTCATCGGCACGCTGGGCAAGGCTGAGAAGAGCGACACTCTTGGCCTCTGCTTTGATGTCATCAGTAGCATCGGACTCCAGAATAATTTTTAAACGGCGAAAAATGCTGTCCCAGACCGGCGCGGAGCCGGGGTCGGCACCGGGATTGCGCTCGAGTGCGGGCGGGTTTCGACGGTCGAGGTTGGCGGTTGAGAGGTAAAGAGTGGCTGGCCGAAGCGGTTCCTCAATGGGTTGTTCCAGATCCAGCGGATGGAGGTTGGTGAGTGCATCGGCCTCGCTGGTGTGCAATTGGAGGGTGTTGGCGGTGACCGCGCCAACGTAATAAAAGACCTGCGGGTCGTCCACCGAGGCGCGGCCTTTCAAGCCACCGGGGATTGGGCCGGAAGCTATCAACTCCACCTTGTCGCCGGGTTGTAAGCCGTGAGGGTCACGAATGACCAGAGTGTTGTTGGTATCGCGTACGGCCATGATTTCACGCGCACCGCCCAGGATGGCGATTTCGCGCAGCATCTCTTTTTCTTGCCGATTGAGATATTCGGTGCGGTGCTTGAACTGGATGCTAGGCGGCAGGAAAATGCCACGGTACTCCTCGCCTTGATAAAGCGGTAGACGGCCGAGTGTGAGTGCGTGCTGAACCACCGGTAGTGCCCTGCCATCGGTCGCAGGTGCTGGTGCCGGGGTGGCGGCATGCATGCACAGCGTGCTGCCGGTCAGCAGTAGGCCGGGCAGTCCTTTGCCCAGGAGGTGGCAGATGCCCTGTTTCATTATTGAATTCACTTTCTCTCGTATACGGCCTTGCTGCCGGTGATGATTGGCGTAGGTTGGTAGAGCGAGGGGCCGTCGATGATGATGGTGCCATTGCCGGAGCCGGCGGGCACAGTAAAGTAGCGCAGGATGGACTGCGGGTTAAACATGCTCTGCTGCGGGATGAGTGGAGCGGGGGTAAGTGGCATGCCTGGTGCCAATCCCCCAATGGCCTGTCCGGGCAACAGGAGAGTGTTGGACTCGGTACGGAATTCGCCCTTGGCGGCTGTTTGAGTAGCCGGAAGGGAGGCCTGTCCGGAGCGGCGCGGTTGGGGATTGTAGACAACGGGCAGCGGCGGTAGCGGCACGATTGGGCGCTTGGCCTCGGTGGATTCCTCAAGTTGGAACCGTGGCGTAGTGCGGACAAGGTAGCCAGAGGGACGGGGCTTAACCTTGGGTTGTGCAATAGCTTCACCCGCCAGAAACAACAATATGAGCAGCCACACGCCGATCGCAAGCACGGGAGTGCTGGGATGCATGGTTGCGGGGGTGTGCTGGGCGGCGTACTTATTCATGAGTGTCTCCTACCGAAGGTAATCCAAGAGTGAGGTGCTAAGCAAGGTTCCGCCGGTTTGGAGGGCGGCAGTGTAGGCATTTTGGATTTCGTTCAGGCGCACGAGAGTCTCGGCTAGGTCTACGTCTGCCTCATTGGAGATCAACGGACCGAGCGAGAAGGCACGTTTCTTGACGATTGCCTCGGAGGTTTCCAGTCGGGCTTGCGTGGCACCGATGCGGCTGTAGTGGTCGATGAAGTTGTCTTCATCCGCCTCTAGGCCCTTACGGATGGTGGTCTTAATATTGTCAATATTGTCTGCCTTAGCGGACTCAAGGTTGTCACGTAGGTCAATCAAGTGCTTGATAAAGTCGGAGCCCTGATTGTTTTTCAACACACCGGTGCCGCCTGCACCCATAAAGGTGGAGGTCACGGCACTGGTTTCGGCCACATCTACCAAGTTGAGCCGTTCGTTGCCGTTGTAGGTGTAGCTACTCACCTTGCCGGCCCCATCGCGCGTGACGGTAAACGGTTGGGTTAGGCTTTTGGTGCCACCAAATAGATAGACATTGCGGTGCTTGGTGTTGGCCAACTGCACGGCTGACTCAATCATTTGGTCAACCTCGTGGGAGTACACGCGAATCTCCTCGGGTGACTTTGCGCTGTCGGCAAGTGTGGCAATTTCTGAGGCCCGGTCGAAGACCTTCTTGATCGAGTTGATGGCAGAGTACGCCACATCGATATTCTCGCGGACATTGGTGATGTTCTTCTCGTATTGGTAAAGTGCGCGCTGCTCCTCCTCCAGTCCCATGATCTTGTGCATGGAGCGAGGGTCGTCGCTGGCGTTCTCCACGCGCTGGCCGGTGGTGGCCCGCATTTGTAGCGTGGACTGCTTCTCCATCAGCTCGGAGAGCTGCTGGCGCAGGTCGATGGGGAAACTATTGGAGGTGACGCGCATTAGGAAAAAGGGGTTTGCGGCCGGGGTTGGCTGTGGGTTACATCAATTCATCGTTGTAGGGTTAAAACATCCTCTAGCAGGGTGTCCATAGTGGTGATCAGTCGCGCGCTGGCCTGAAATGCGCGCTGGTACATCATAAGGTTGGAGACTTCCTCATCGATCGAGACGCCGCTAACGGAGTCGCGCTGCTTCTCCAGCAGTCGCTGCACGGCCTCCTGCGCCTCAAGTTGTGTCTCTACGTTGGAAATCGCCTGACCGAAACGCGCCACTGAGTTGCTGTAGCTCTCGTTAAATGTCACGCTATTCAGCGCGGTAATGTTTTTGTTCATTAGGTTGGCAATCTGTTTGCCAACCGTGTTGTCGCCTGGCTCATTAGCATAACCCGAGGCTTGGATACGCTGTGGATTGTCGATCAACGTTTGGTTGACCTTCATGTCATTCGAGCCTGTGCCGGTGAAAAACTTAAGTGTGTTGTCGCCTGCGCCATTGAGGTCGTAACCGGTGTAGTGCACCGCATTCACCTCGTTGATCAACTGCTTGGCCACCTCGTTGATGTCATTAACGAGTGTGAAGATAGTGTCGTCACGGGCATCGATTAGCCCCTTCATTTTGCCACTCGTGATATTTAGCAGACCATTGCCACTGATGGACTTAATATAGGTCATTCCCGCCTGCTTGGCCGTGGGATTGTCGGTAATAACTGTATGGGCAAACTGGTCCACCAGCGTGTCTTCATCGATGAATTTGTGGCCACCAACCGTTAGGTTCATTTGGCCGTCTTGGTTCTCCGTGTAATTGAAATCCACCTGCTCAGCCAATTCCTCAAACCACCTTTGCCGTGTGTCCCGCAATTCATTGGCCATGCCCGTCTCTCCCGATTCGGATGCACCGATTCGCTGGCTGATCACCGAGATGGACTGCAGCAGTTTGTTCACTTCCGCCACACCATCCTTCAGCTCTGAATTCACATCCTCTCGGAGGCCTGAAAGTCGGTCATGCGCGCGGTTGAAACGATCTGCCAGTTCCGTTGCACTCACAACTGCCAGTCGCCTTTCCGTGTTGGAGGTAGGCGCAGCAGAGAGCGATTGGAATGTGTTGAAAAAATCCGTAATCCTTTCCGCCAACCCCGTCTGGTGGCTATTACCTGACTTTGGATCCACCGACTGCCGGTCTAGAATCTGACCCAGGCGCACTTGCGATTGGTTCAATACTTGCTTCTTTGTCTCGTAATAACCCGTAAGGCTGTTTTCGGTGACGAGGTACTTGTCCAGAGTCTTGTCACGGATCTGTTCAAACCCGTCCACACGAGCACCTCCGCCTTGAGGTCCCTCTGTAGTTGGTAGGCTTGAGGCACTCTCCACCTTCACCCGTTGGCGTGCGTAGCCNGGGTTCGCTGCGTTGGCGAGGTTATGGCCCGTGACCTCGGCAGACATCCTGGCGACGCCCATCGAGTTGCGGGCCATCTCCATCGTGCCAAATAATCCGAGTCCTGACATATCAGCTGGGTGTTAAATCGGTTAAATAATCCCCTCGTAAAGCGTGCTTGGCGGCGGTGCTGTCTGACTTACTGCGCCCGACCGGCCATAAGTCTTTGGTGCGGCTTGTGCGGGGAATACATTCTGCATGATGTCCTGCATTAGCTTGAGTGACCGGTCGAGCAGCAGGTGATTCTGTCGCACCCAACGGTTCACATTTTGGATTTGCACGTTGATCTCGCGACGCTGTGCATCCAGCAGGGGCTGGTAGTCCGTCGGCGTTGACGCGATCAAGTCACTGAACGGCATGTCTGGCTCGCCGCCCGCTTGCGTGATCAGCGCAAGGCGTGCCTCTTCCCTTTGCACTCGCGCGCCTTGCATCCGTTTTTCCTGCGTGGTGATCTCATTCACCTTCGCGATCAACTCCTGTGGCTTGCGCTCAATGATCAACACCTGCTGTTCTTGCTGCAGGGCCAACATCTCGCCCAGCTGCGTGATTTCCTCGCGCAGCGCCTCGATGAGCCGGTTGATGTCTTCCGTGTTCATTATTCCTTTGGGGAAGCGGCGGCGGGTCCGTCCGCCGCCGTGTTTTTCGGCGTCAGTTGCATCTGGAACATGTGGGCCAGGCCAAACTGCCCGGAGTTGCTGATCTGGTCGGCCAGCGTATTCACCATCATGTCCTGATAAATTCCCTTTTGAGCCTCGTTCATGCCACTCATGATTCCGCCGCCAAGCATCGGCTTCATTGCGTCACCCAGATACGTCCGCAGCAGGATCGCTTCAAATTGCCGGCCGATCTCTGCCAGCTTTTCCTTCTGGCCCAGCCTCGTGTCATTAGCTAGCTGCTCCACCCGCAGGTGGTTGGCTGACATCGTGTTAAGTTGGATCGGGACCATTATTGGATCAAAAGTTCGGCCTTCAGCGCACCAGCCTGTTTTAATGCCTGAAAAATTGCCATCATGTCGCGCGGGCTTACCTGCAGTGCATTGAGCGAGGTGGCTACCTCCTCCACCGTGGGCATGTCCGCAAACGGCACCAGTCGCTGTAGCCGGCCGCCGCCCTCATTAATGGTTACCGTGTCACGGGGTACTGTTACCGTCTCACCTGCAACGGCCCCGGCGCCTGGTTGCACGACTACCGGTGCCTGCGCAATGGTGATCACCACGCTGCCCTGATTGATCGCGCAGCCGGAAACCCGCACGGGCGAAGTCGCTACAATTGTCCCAGTACGCTCGTTGATGATGACGCGCGCCTTTGTGTCCGGAACCACCGTCACTTGCTGTACCTGCGCAATGAAATCTATCGGCGCGCCCTTGTAATCCTCCGGAATCTCCACGCGGACCGTGCTGCCATCCACTGTACGGGTGGAAAGCGGAAACTTCTTGTTAATGGCCTCTGCCATCCGTGATGCGTCCGAGAAATCCGCCTCGCGCAACACAAAGTCGATAGCGTTGTCGCGCACCAACGTCACCTCGATCTCGCGCTCCACAATCGCGCCGTTCACGATTTGGCCAGTCGTCGGGTGATTNACCGTNACCGCAGCAGCNGCTGTGGCCGCCATCAGCGAGTTGTTGCTTACCGGNCCTTGTGCTACTGCGTACACGCGATCATCAGCGCCCAGGAGTGGGCATTGCAACAGGACGCCGCCCGTCAACGTGGTTGCGTCACCCATGGATGAAACAATCACGTCGATCCNAGATCCGCTTTTGGNGAATGCCGGGATATATGCCGTGACCATTACCGCCGCGACGTTTTTCGATGACACCGAGGTGGCCGGAACCGTGATGCCGTAACGTTGTAGCATGTTGGCAATGGAGGCCTTCGAGTAAACGGGATCCTTGTCACCGGCNTTGTTCAGGCCCACCACGAGCCCATAGCCGACCAACTGATTCGCACGAGCGCCGCGCACNTGNGTGATGTCTTTCACGCGCACGCCGCGTGCCACACGCTCTTGGTAAAGTTGCCGCAGCTCCATTGCTGTTGCGTTGCCCTCTGCTGCCGGCTGCTGCGCCAGCAACGGAGTGACCAGAATCGTTCCGATGAGGATAAGTTTCTTCATGGCAGTGTAAGGGCTCTATTAAAACGGGCTTATTGTGTCCCAAAACCTTTTAAACCAGCCCTTCTTTTGTGAGCTGGTCAACTCGCCCTCGTTGATGTACCTCAGGCTCAGGTCGGAAATAAGGTAACTAAAGACACTGTTATCGGAGCCGATGTCATCCTTGCGTACAGTGCCGCGCATGATGATCGTCTGAGACTCGCCGGAGTAAGATTTGCGGCGCGTGCCTTCGATGATGAGGTTGCCGTTGGGAAGCACATCCACCACCCGAACGCCAAACCGGTCGCCCAGTGACTCGGTGTTCTGAATTTTGCCAATGCCTTTGTGCTTGTTGGACGAAGAGAACTTCATAGCGGGATAGCTGCCGCCGTGCTTGCCTAAGCCAGAGCCNCCCGTGGAGGTGCCGTAAAGGAAGCTAGAGATNCTTGCGTCGTTGCTTGAAGAGCGCTCAGTTTCCGTTTTTTTGTCCTTGCTGAGGGACTGAGTCTCTTGGATTCGCACATTGAGAATGTCCCCCACATGACGGGCCTTCTTGTCGCCCAAGTGGTTGCGGCTGGTGGTGGACTTCCAAAGCGAATCCGCCTGCAAGCTGCAGGTTAGGGTTAAAGCAGCAACAAGTTTACAGGTTGATTTTAATAGTCTTTTCATTAATTACCTTTCCCCGGATTTCCCGGCGGGTTTGAAGGTTGCGCATGCGCACGAAGTCGCCGGGGGCACCATCTTGCAGCACTTCCACTTTCAGTTTCACGGTTAACGCGCGGATCTGGACCACCGCGTCTACTACCTGCCCGCGGAAGACCACGGGCTTGTGCTTCACGTACCGGTCATAAACAAGCGAGCCACTGCCGAGGGGCTGGACGAGGCAAAGTTTGCCNTCGGGCTTCTCCTCNCTCCACAGTGGTGTGCGCACGTTGATCACGTCGCGCCGTTCCAGTTCCATGTCCACCTGGTCCAGTGCCATTCCGCGGCGGGCGGGCGAACGCACCACCCATACATCACGATAAAGCTTGGCTTTATAATAGGCCGGCCACTCNCCGAGTTTGCTGCCATCATTATANAGCGCAAAGCGCACCCGAAAATATGGCAAAGGCCGCCCGGGATGTTGGATCACACGCAGGGAGAGGNCGCCACGCCTAGGCACATCGATACGAGGTANTGCGCGTGCCGGAGTCAGTTCCAGCAGCCCCACACCGGGGTCCAGCAGAGTTAGCAGCTCGCCTTCGAGCATCTCTTGCACGGGGCCGGCCGTTTTGGTGGGAGTACTGGTAGCTGCAGGCAGCGCGGTGGCCAGNGTGAAACTGATCAGTAAAANGCGAATCATCATGGCGGATTATCCTCTCAAACGGTTGCTCATTTGCATCATCTCATCCGCAGCTTGGATTGCTTTGGAGTTAATCTCATAGGCGCGCTGGGCCTTGATTAAGTTGACCATCTCTTCGACAACCTTCACGTTGGAAAGCTCGAGATAGCCCTGTGCCAGTGCGCCAAATCCGTTTTGNTCCGGCGTGCCTGTTTCCTCTGTGCCAGAGGCGGGCGTCTCGATGTACAAGCTGTTGCCGATGCTCTGGAGACCGGCCGGNTTGGAGAAGCGAGAGAGCGTCACGGTGCCGGCCAGCGTGGGTTGTTCATTNCCGCGCTGGGTGGTCACATCGCCCGACTCGGAGATGACGACCGCGTTGATCGTGCTGTNGATGGTGATGCCGGCAAAACTCAACACTGGTAGGCCGTCACTGGTGACAATGGCGCCTGTNCTGTTCAGTTTGAAGGCACCGTCGCGTGTCCACGCGTTGGAGCCGTCGGGGCGCTGCACCTTGAAAAAACCGTTGCCCTTGATNGCAATGTCCAGCTTTTCGCTGGTCTGTGAAAGCTCACCAGTGGTGAACACCTTGGCTGTGGCTACCGGTCGCGAGCCGTGGCCTACCTGTAGGCTGGAGGGCACTTGGTTGCCGGCCCCCTGCTCCGCACCTGCCATTCGTTTGGTCTGGTACAGNAGGTCTTGGAATTCCACCTTGCTCTTTTTAAATCCGGTGGTGTTGACGTTCGCCAAGTTGTTGGCGATCACGTCGAGGTTCATCTGCTGGGCTTCCATGCCCGAGGCTGAGGAATAGAGTGCGCGTAACATAAGCCGGTGTTAGTTAGTGTTAGAAAGTTCCTTGATAACTTCGCCGAGGCGCTCGTCCTGCATCGACATGATCTTCTGGTTCGCTTCAAAATGCCGCAGTGTGTCCATCAACGCGCCCATCTCATGGATCGGCGTGGTGTTGGAGCCTTCCAGGAAACCTTGGCGAATGGAGGTGATGGTGGGGTCGGCAGGCGTCGGCGCAAGGCTGCCTGCACCATAGAGTCCGCCGCTCAATGGCTTGAGCTGGTCGGAATTGGCAAAGGTGACAACGTCTAGCTTGCCTAGCGCCACACCGCTTTGGCTAACCTCGCCGGAGGCTGAGACAGTGATGGGATCGTTGAAATTCGGGTTCACGCGAATGGGCCCGGCGGAACCGATCAGGGGAAAGCCTTCACTGGTGGCCAGAAGCCCGTCGGCGTTCGGGCGGAAGCTGCCTGAGCGGGTGTAAAATGTCTGGCCGTCCGGACCCTGTACCTGAAAGAACCCCTGCCCGTCGATGGCTAGATCCGTGTTTACTCCGGTGGAAATAAATGACCCCTGCTCTGTGCTGGTTGATTGCTTGAAGGAGGGAATCAAAAACTGCAACTGGGTGCGGTCAGCACCTTGCATACCCATCTTGGCGGCAACGGAATCGAAGCTTGTGTGTTGCTTCTTAAAGCCAGGTACTGACGCGGCCGCGAGGTTCTCGGCGATGGCCTGTTGGCGCAGTAAATTGCCCTCGAGCGCTGCCGCCGCTTGATACAAGCTCACATTCATCGCCCGGATCACAGCAACTTGTATGCCACGGGAACGATTGGAAA
>PBPF01000006.1 GCA_002724615.1 Verrucomicrobiales bacterium
CCTTGCTCGCAAGCATCGACGTCTTTGTCCGCAAATCCACCCCGCCCTCCTTGAGCGTCTGCCCATGACACATCACGCACCGGCGAGAGAGGATGGGAATGACATCATGCTGCGACACCGGCGCAGCAGAAGCCAAGGTAGCGCAGGCCAATGTCCAAAGGATGGCTGCATATGTTCTCAACTGGGACATTGTCCTGACAAAGGCCGCATAGAGCAAGTGAAAAGCAGGTGAGCGAACTTGTGTTAAGTAAGATGATGAGGCTTGGAGTCACCGGCTCCAATGCCATCCAATCTTGGTCTCGATTACTTAATCCGCTCGTTTCGTGTCGAAATGCATTCCACACGCGAATCACGACCTCAGTCGGTTGCATGAAACCGGCTTGAAGCTAAGCCCTTGCAGCGGGTTGAAGCTGGATAAGAAATTCGAGGCCATTGGGTTTGCGATTGCGACAGGTGACCTTGCCACCGCAGGCCTCAAGGCAGCTTTTTACAATGGACAAGCCGAGACCAGCGCCGCCGGTATCCCGGCCGCGGGATTGCTCGGGCCGGAAAAAAGGATCGAAGATGTAGGGCAAAGAGTCGGCGGGAAGGCCGGGGCCTTGGTCAGCCAGCGTGAGGTGGACCTTGCCGCCGCTGGTCTTGGCGCGCAACTGGATGGGGCCGGCTTGGCCGGCGTATCGTACAGCGTTGCGCAGCAGGTTACCCAAGGCGCGGGAGAGCAGAGTGAGATCAGCATTGACCTTCAGGTTCTCTGGGATGTCTACCTGCAGTTCGACGGCCGCTGCGCCTTCGCGGTCAATAACGCGCTGGGCGGCCTCGGCGAGAGGGACTGGCTCGAGGTTGACGTCGGCGGGTTTCATTCCCGCCTTACTGAACATGAGAATCTCATCGACCAGTTCGCTCATGTGCTGGACTTCCTCGGTGAGGTCGGCGACATATTTTTTCTGCTTGCCGTCGGCGCGCTGCTCGAGGTTTGCCAAGGCAGCTTGGATGCGTGCGATGGGGCTGCACAGTTCATGGGAGATATCGCCGAGGAAACGTTTCTGCCCCTTCACAAAACCGGCCAAGCGATCGGCCATGTGATCCACGGCCTGGCCAACGCGGCCGATTTCATCCGAGCGTGCTGTGCCAACGCGGGCATCGAAGCGACCCTTGGCAATTTGCTCNGTGGCGGCGGTCACCTCGGCCATGGGCCGGGNGATGTTGCGCACCATCGGCAACCAGAATAGCGCAGAGAGCACGATGGCGATAATGACAATGGGCACCCACGGGAGGGGGTCGGAAAACAGGCCGCCCGCACCCAGTGATTCGCTCTCGAAAACGAGCGTGGCGAAGAACTGGTTGCGGCGTTCGCGCGGTCGAAACTCGACGCGCAGACCGGAAACATCCTCNACTGGTTCCTCACTGGAAAAGGTGGAGTTGAAGTCGAGAGAGCGCACGGGAATCTCCAAGCCGGCCCAGTAACGCACGGGATCCTTGGTTGTGAGGGTAAACACGCGCTGGCCTGACCGCGATGGCGGAGCACTGTTGTTGTTTTCGGATGGTGGCGGTGGTGTTCCGGTGACTCTGCCGGGCCGGTCATTGCCATTGGGTGATGGCCTNCGGAATCGGCGATCACGCGGGATCGGCCGACTGAATTCCTCAATGAACCGACGGGATTCCTCGTGGTCTAGCATTCCGTCTTTGTCGATGTCANCCGCAGCAAAGTCGGCGGAGAATTCCTGCTCANTCGTCGGTATAATCAGTCGTGTCTGGAGCGGCCAACGACGTCGTTCGCGCTCCAACATGCGCTCGAACAGGGCTACTTGANGTTCGTTCAGCACCTCGCGAATCTTGTCCTGCAACTCCTTCTCGAGCACCTGCCGTCTGGCGGTATGCTGCTCACGATAATCTCCCGGGTCGAGGTTCAGTTGACGCAGTTCGGCACTAAGCAAGCCGCGTGCTTGAATGTATTCACGCCACGAAACGATGATATTAGATNTTTGTTCCTGAGTGGCATTGAGTTCCTGATAACGGTTTTCGACCAGCCTGCGGGAGAAGCTGTCTTGATCCAGCCGGACTCGCACTTGCTCAAGCACCTGCTCCGGGAATGCCACCTCGTTGGCCGTCAACGATTTTCGGTCCACGCCCACCAAGTGNAAGGTAACCTGATTGCCGAAGCGGTTCTCGTGGTCGCGCAGGACACCAGGCCACTCGGCCCGAGGGGCGTCCATAAGATCGCTGGAGATNGCCATTGCCGCCCGCCGGACACGGTCCTCCGACTGACCGAGGAACGGCGACGCTGGGCCGATCTGAAACTCGGACACCGCCCAGACCGCCACAGCGATCAGCACCAAGTTCAGGAAGAACCAGGCGAGAATCTTGGCAAACAGTGTGTTACGTACAGCCATCTAGTGTTTAACCATCATGTAGCCAATGCTGCGGACGGTTTTTATGTAGTTGGGGTTNCGGGGATCATCGCCCAGCTTGCGNCGCAGGGCACTCATATGGACGTCGATGGAACGATCAAAAACATCGTAGTCGCGGTCGGCCACATCATCGAGCANCTGTTCACGGCTCCGGGCTCGACCGGCATGGCGCGTGAGGCTTAAAAGCAGGTCGAACTCCAGTGCCGTTAACGTCAGNGGTTCCTCACCCAGCAAAGCCGCNCGCGCTTCCGGGCGCAGTCGNAGTTCGCCGTTCACCACATCCTCCGTCTCCGTGTCGATCTGCCGCGTCGAGCGCCTAGTCACTGCCCGCAGTCGCGCCAGCAGTTCGCGCGTTGAGAAAGTCTTGGGCAGATAATCATCCGCGCCCAGTTCCAGCCCCATTACGCGNTCCGCCTCCTCACCACGCCCCGTCAACATCAGCACCGGCACATCCGACTGTCGCCGGATGGCCCGCAGCACCTCAAATCCATCCATNCCCGGCATCATTACATCCAGAATCACCGCGCTATAGTCACCGTCCAGCACGGCCTCCACCCCTTCTGGTCCCGTGTGCACCGCTTCCACGGCGTACCCCAGCGGCTCTAGGTAATCGGCCACCAACCCGCATAATTTAGGGTCGTCATCCACCATTAACACCTGTGTGGCCTCTATTGTTGCTGCGTTGCTCATCGTCNCGCTTAACAAATCTTTACAAAAATACACCCCACGCCAAACAAAAACTTAACACGCCCCGTGTATTCATCCACGGAACAAGACGCGCATTGGAACGCCGCGTTACCCGAAACGGCAACACTTATAAAAGGACACCGGCCATGCAACTCACCGCTCATGCCCACGAGGAAGCCATCGGCACGACCCCCGAGCCAACACCCGCGCAGGTTGATGCGGCCATTGTCGGCCGCATCCGTAACGGGGAGACGGATGCCTTCGGCGAACTTATCCAGCGCCACCAGCAGCAAGTCTTCGGCATTCTTTCCCGCTACGAGAGAGATCCCCACCGCGTTGAGGATCTCGCGCAGGACACTTTCCTAAAGGCTTGGCGCCGTCTCGACCAGTACCGCGCCAGTGCGCCCTTTCAGCACTGGGTTTCCCGCATCGCTGTGAATGTCGCCCTTGATCACATCAGGCGCGCGACTCGACGCATTAAGGAAACTGGTTTTGACGATCTTGGCGAAACCCCACTTGACTGGCTGCGCAGTGATCACAGCGACCGCGAATCCGAGAAACGCGAGGCCCGCGAGTTGCTCGCCCATCTATTAAAGCAGCTAACANCTGCCGACCGCCGGGTCATNACTCTGCAGAGCATTCAGGGCCACAGTGTCAATGAGATCAGCGCCCTCACCGGCTGGACCCCCATCAGNGTACGTGTTCGTGCTCATCGTGCGCGTGCCCGCNTGCGCGCCGCNCTTCTGGCTCTTGAGTCCGAGGAAGATCGCCAAGTCAGTCATCCCGCGCCCCTCTCCCTCTTGGCGCAGGCCGCCTAAGCGCGCCATTGAATTCAAAGGCCGATTGCCGTATAACNCCTGCGGACGNCGGGGAGGATGCTGGCCACTTTAAAGGAATTTTTCGCACGCCATCAGAAGCCACCGTACCAAGCGGGCACCAACCTCCTGCTGGTGCTGGTGCTCTCAGTGGTGGTAGGNGCNGGNGTATCTTACGGCACNCTGGGNTTCATGAAGGCGTTCGANTCGGTCCTGCACTGGGTNTACTTCCANTGGACCGACTATCCGAGCGGCCGCTACACCCACAAGTACGACCAGCGTAACCAGATCTCATTCGACTTTCGCGGGGACAACACCCACGGACTGGACGGCCTCCGCGAAACCACTTGGGCCACCAACGGCGTCTGCCGCATTGTCGCCACCACCGACGGCATCCGCAGTCCCGCCGTCGAGACCCATTGGCAGATGGAGGCAAACGGCACCGTCCGCATTGAGCCCGTAAACGAGCGCGACGGTGAATCCCTTCCGCCTGAACTGCGCCTCAAGACCATCGTGCGCCTGCGGATGATCAACGACGGCCTCGCTCCGGCCACCACCGATTTCAATGCCACCCTTCGCCGCGCTAATGCCGAGGCCTCCCTGTTGCCGCGCCCCATCCCCACTCCCAACCTCCATTTCAAATACAAGCAGGGGTCGTTCACCGATGTACCCAAATGGCACATCCTCCTCGCGCTTGTGCTTGGTGGCCTTTTCATTGGCGCTCTTTATAAAGCCCTCAAGCTCGCACGCGGCCATGGCCCGGCGGACGCCATTATCGCGCGCATCAATAACGACGGCGTCATACCCATCAAGGAAGGCATCGGCACCGCGCTCATCTGTGTGTCCTCCATTGGCTTGGGCGCTTCTGTTGGACGTTATGGTCCCGCCGTGCACCTCGGCGCCACGCTTGGCTCCGGGTTCGCACAGGCCTTCAACCTCGGCCGTATCAATACCGTCACCTTTCTGGGCTGCGGTGTCGCCAGCGCCATCGCCACCTCGTTCAATACTCCAATTGCCGCTGTGATCTTTGCCCACGAGGCCATCATCGGCCACTACTCTCTGCGCGCCTTCGCCCCCATCACCATCGCCGCCGTCACCGGCAACGAGGTCGCCAAGATGAACGGACGCTTCTTCGACGGCTTCCAGAACCTCACCGAGTTTCGCGAACTGTTGCCCGAGCAATATCCACTTTTTGCCATTGTCGGCCTGATCAGCGCTGTGTTCGCCCTCATCTACATGCGCAGCCTCGTTGCTGTCGGCAAGGTAATGAGGGCTT
>PBPF01000059.1 GCA_002724615.1 Verrucomicrobiales bacterium
AGCCTCACCGGCGGCCTGATGGTCCTCACCATCGTCCTTGTCATCCTCGAGATTCGCAAAGTCCCGCTCGCCGATTATCTCCCCGCCCTCGCCATTGCGCCGCTAATGGCCGCTTGGCTCCTGTAGTGCAGCAACCAATTTGGGTTACAGGCTCGGTGCAATACCAAAAAACTGCGGTAAAAAATAAAAGCGGGGCTGAAGCCACTCGGCCCCAACCCCGCTTTACCTCCACCCCATTGTTTCCTTGGCATCCTGCCTTGCGGCAGAAATCTCTAAATCCAATGGCAACTATTCCTGAGTGCGAATAATTGCTGATGTCACATTCCCACCTCCAACCGATTGCAATCGAAGTGTTGCGTTATTTGTGCCTATCCAAGTCGCGGGCAAAGTTCCGTCGTCAATTGTGATCTGTGTTCCTGTCACATTAAATGTGAAGCCTTGAGGTGGTGCCGTGGGGTTTAATGTAAAGTTACCCCCGGAAGCCAATGTTGTGAATGTTCCGGCAATTGATGTTCCAAAGTAAATCTTGTATACACCTCGGAAGTTTTCACCGTTTATGACCAAGTCACCATCGCTCTTGTCATAGGTACCGTTTGCATCGTCAACACCAGCAAGGTCACCAACATAACCTCCTCCCGCAAAAGTTGCTTGGGCAGTGGTCTTCAAAACAGGTGTGGCCGACACCGTGAATGCGTGAGTTGCATTCGCAGAACTTGTTACCACACCAAACGGCGTAGTGATTTTTACCCTACGATCCAAGGCACCAACTGCGTCAAGAAGGTGATTGATGGTAGACCAGCCCACAGGATTTGCACTGATCGAAAAGCCGGTACTGTTAGTTGCTAAAAGTCCGGTGCCACCAGTGCCGTCTGCCCCGGTTAAGAGTGCTGGCACACCGGCAATTGGGTTGCCAACTGCATCTACGATCTCCACAGACTGGATGTGGCCATAACCGGTACCACCGGTAACTCGAAACGTTGCGTTATCGCGATAGTAGTGGAGGTTTGCTCCATCCGAAAGACCGACAAAAGTGCCCATGGTAGGCGGTGTGCCAATGTAGAAGCGCTGGGCGGCAGGGCTGGTGGAGTTGTCACGGGCACTACGGAGTTTGATGCGTCGGCGACTAGAGTTCAGGTCTGTGTCGGCATCGCCACCGATCTGGAAAGTTGATGTGTCGATACTGATCTGGGTATCGGTAATTGTGATTCCCGGCGATGGCAATTCGATTGTAATCCGGTTGTTGGTTGTATCAGTATCATCGGTGATGATAACGCTGTGAACGGCTTGGAAGCCGGTACCAAAGATGTGGACGTCGTCACCAAGTAATTTGTCACGGTTAAAGTGGCCGGCGACACGGAAGCCGCCCATGGCATCCACAACGGGCTGTTTGTTAACAGCGAACATGAGGGAGGCGTTGAGGTCGGTGTTGCCGACAGAATTGTAGATCTTGAAACCGCGCTTGGCGGTGGATGAATTGGTGTCGGCATCCGGATAAGGAATGGCGTTGGAAGAGACTTGAATGCGAGTGCCATTGTCCTCAACCACAACTCCGGCATTTGGCAACTGAATGAAAACGGGATTGGGGAAGGAAGTGCCGTCTTCCATGACCACCTCAAGGACCTGCGCGGTATTAAGGGCAGTGCCATTGATTTCAAGAATACGGTCACGCTTGTACATGCCGGTGGTGGAGATGCCCTCCCAAGTGACGGCGTCCGACTGAAGTTGGGAGAGTGCGTTTATAACCGGCTTGGTGGTGATGGCGGTAAACATGGGGTTGGTGCCGGGGCTCAGGTGCACGGCACTGTCCTGAACATTGGTCTCCACCTTGCGAGAAACGCGCAGGCGGCGGTTGGAGCCGTCGGCGACAGCCTTGATGGAGTCGAGCGGCAGGAAGGCAAGCTTGTCGTCTACGACCTCAATGGCGATGGCTTTGGGCTGGCCGGTTGGTGCGCCACCATTTGCGGTGCCGTTATCGTCAACGGAGCCNCCGTCGCTGTTATCCACNCGAATCCANGCAATCTTTTCCTCGCCGNTGGATTTACTCTTAAAGCCGTAGCCGCGAAGGGTGATGGCTTGGGCACGNTCGTAGACCGAGTTGTCGAAGTCGGTGGAGGNAAGCATGGGCCGCCCGGTCTCNATCGTGAATTTTTGCACACTCTTNCCGCTGGGCCCCATGGTATTCCAGACGCGAATCTGTCGTTCCGGTCCCTCAGCTTCCTCGGTAATAATGCCAGCGGGAATGTCTATGCGACTGTTGGAAACAACGTATTGATCGGCTGGAATGATGGTCTGCAGGACAAGGTCGCCACTAAGAATTTCAATGGCAGATGCGCTGGCCAGTCCGGTGCCGATGATGGTGAGAGTTTCCTCGGTGCGGGTGATGGTGTTTTTCTCAATAGGATGCAAACCGCCACTATCACTGACCATACTAATGCTTGGCGGAGTAACATCGGGCACTAAGGTATCCTGTAGGCGCGCGGGGGTGTTACCCTGCGGGAAGGTGACAAAATCATTGGGGCCGGGACCTTTGATCCAACCCCAAAGTGAGGGCATTCGCTCCAAGTTGCCAACCACGCTAGCCTCGCCGCTCCAAATGACCTCGAAGAAGTTGTTGTCGATCTTGGTGAACCGGTACTCGATGAGATCGGTCTGGGAGAGCGGAGCGCTGTTGGTGGGAAAATTGAAAATGCCAGGACCAATTTCATTGGTACCAATGTTGGAGAAGCCACTGATGTTGTTGGTGGCGTTGTCGATGAAGCCGTTGGTGGAACGCATCCAGCCAATGGGCACACCATCGGCGGAGTTGGTTAGGTAGTCCGCTGAAAGCAGGAAGTCCGGCCGGCTGACATTGCGCCCGAGCTTCTGCTGGGAGAACTGGTAGTCATACTGCGGCTGCAGCCAGAATTCGGCGCCATCGACATTGGGATTGGGGGTGAGCCACTGCAATCCGGGGGCTCGATTATTAAAGGTGCCAATAACACGGCCACCAGCATCGGATACGTTGATAGTGGTAGTGTTGGTGGGCTGGAAGATGAAAGTGTCTGTCCAGACAAAATTGGTGGGAGTAAAGTTGAAGCCCAGCAGTGAATCGAACGGTTGGTGGTAGAATTGCAGCTTGTTGACGCCACCACGCAGGGCGACGTTTTGCAAAGTGATGGCGTTGGTTCCCATGCCGGGATAGCCACGCCAAGGCGAGGTAATGGTGTTCGTTGGCCGTAAGGAGCCTGCTCCTACGCCGCGTCGCGGGAAAATTGGGAACCGTCGCCCGTCGGGCCGCGGGAAGTGAATTGCCAAATACGGCGGCAGATAGGTGGCCGGCTCCACGAGTACAACGTTTGAGGACAGCGTCTCGTACACATAGGTGTTGGTTTGATACAGGTACTTGAGACCTCCGGCATCGTCGTACGTCAAGGCATGGCGTGGACGGAACTGGCCGCCCATGGCATTCTGACCATCATAGTAAACGCCGAAATTGAACAGCGTGGGCGTGTCCGTCCAGAACAGTGCTGTGTTGCCGTAGAAAGCATCGGCGATGCCGGCAACAGAGGTCCAGGCGTTACCAGTGGTGTCGGTGGTGAATTCCTCCATGTCAGCCACACCAAACTGCGGACGGGTGCCAACAGTAATGTTGGTGGCGTCATGCACCAAGCGGTAGCTGTATTTGACATTGTTGATGTACTCGGTGGGTAAATTTGAAATGGGGTCATAGTTACGCAACTGTGTCTGGAAAGTCAGCGAGTTGGTGGTCCAGGCATTGGTGTTGGTGCCCGTGATGGTGAAGGCAAATCGGTGGGGATTACCAAGGCCGATCTGGTTGACCAACATGCCCAGTGTCAGGCTCTTGATGTCGATGATCTGAGCATTCTGCGCGGTGGTGTTGATCCATGTGGTGTTGTAATTGCTCAAGAAGCCGTGACGCGCAAGATCCAGTTGACTGACGCCCTCGTAGTCTTCGTTCTGAAAAAAATCGTTTATCACACCGAACGCCTCGTGCGCCGCATTCATGCCGTCCTGTCCAAAGTAATTCACGAAGCTGGCATCAAATGAGTAGGTGAAATACGGAATATTCCAGCGGAAGAGCCGCTTGACACCGCGATCAATGGACTTGGGCGCACCCATCTCCTCCGTATAGTTGAAGGTCACAACCTCATTGGAGTTGGCTTGGCCGATCAGCACGAATGCATCAGCCTTGAACCCGCCGACCAGCATGAGCATGCCGGCCAACACCNCNTTAAGATGATTGAATNGCGTCATGNTATTTNNTNTATCNCCTATTCCCGTTTAATTCGTCCGCACCACACGGTAGTACCGCGGGCCGTTGGGGTTGTTTAAATTCACGGANTCCGACCCGCCCGCGCCCGAACGCGGCGCGCCGACACTATTCCAACTACTTAAATCATCCGAACCCTGCACCTGGTAATTCACGCCACGGCGGCCATACCACTGCAGTCGTGATTCCTCCTCATTACGNATCAACGCAGCAGCAACTGTGCGGGCCTTGCTTGCCCCTCCCTGCCCTCCCCGGCGGAAGGNATCCATTCGGTCACGCGAGGATTGCCCCGACCGCGACATGGATGTGCGTAGCCCGATCTGGCGCGANGCCAGCGTGGGCTGCCGTCCGTAGTTCCATGCCGGACGCGTGGATGTGCGCGTGTAGCGCGTAAATTGACGGCTGGACCCAGGCGACGAGGGCGCACTTTGCCGCTGGGCCAGCCGTGCGACGGAAGACCTAGCGGGGTAGGAGGACTGGCGCGAGGCCAGCGAGGGTGAACCGAGCGCCAACAGGTTGCGGTGCTGTAGGTTCCGTTGCGCGGCGGCCAACAGGGCGGATCGCCCGGCATAAACCGATCGNGTTGACGCGGCACTGGGGCGCAGGCCGCGCAGGGTTGCCAAGGAACGAGTTTGAATCTGCGAAGGCCGCGGGATGCTCGCAGGCGTCACCGGCGCAGCTTGCGGACGCGGGGTCGCCGGCGTGGCCGCGGCACTGTCCACCGGCGCGGGCGCAACCNTGGCTGGCCTCGGCGCCGTGGGCGCGGGCTGCGTGGCTATACTGACCACCGACTGCTCCGCCGCGATGGCGGGCGCAGGCGCCGATTGCTGGCGAGCCACCGGCGCAGGCGTGGCGCGTGGTGCAGGCGCAGCCTCCACCACCTCCACTGAGCCTTGCGTTAGGTCCACCACACCATCCAAGTCACCATCGGTCGTCACGTAACGCTGTCCGGACAATACCGAGTGACTCGGCGCCAGCGTGTTCACCCAAACGGCCAAGAACTTATTTCCACCGTCAGTCCCCACCGCGGGGGCCTTTTGATGATAGTTTTTCTGAGTATTGATTCCGAATTCACTGCCTCCCGAGAGCAGCCGGCCTTGCACGCTGCCGCCGCTGCCGTCTTGGCCGTAGCTGGTCCATACCACCAACGCATCGCCCCCCAACCGCACGACTTGCGGCGAGGATTGCTGTCCCTTCAGGTATGTGTTGTGCCGTTTCTGGTCCCCGAGCGGTGTGCCATTATCCGCGAATGCGCGCACGTAGACATCTGATAAATTGCGAAGGTTTTTCTCATCTCGCATCGTCCATGCCAGTACGAAGCCACCATCCGGGCTGCCAGCCAGCGATGGGCTACCGCCAATCGCATCACCCTCGTTCAGTCGAAACTCGCGCGTTGCCGCGCGCCCGTATTGGTCGAACAACCGACCGATGATGTTGCCCCGCAGATTGTTGGCACCCGCTGCATTGCGGCCGTTCACCATTTCACCCATCCAAGCCGCCGCAAAGCCTCCGCCCTTGAGCCCGACCACGGCAGGATCAGACTGGTTGCCCTGAACCGTTTCCGTCAGGCCAAACTCACCACCGATCCGGGCACCCGCCGCCGTGAATACTTGCCCGTAAACCCCCTCATCACTTCCGTCCTGCCCCAAGCTGCTCCATACAACCACCACACTGCCATCGGCCAGCACTGCCACGTCAGGATCATCCTGCACCCCGCCGCGGTAGGTATTGGCTATCAATTCCGGGCTGATGAATGCACCGTTAGAATTCACAAAACGCACGTGAATGTTCTTTGCCGCACGGGTGCCGCCTTCCCATACCACAATTGCGCCACCGCCAGACAACAGTGCCACACGCGGATTCAACTCATTGTTAGCCTCACTCGATTGACTCAAGCGAATTGGCGACCCCATGGCCGTCATGTCCGGCCCAAGCCTCTGTAGCATCACCCGCTGCGCCTTGTCTTGCTGCGACGCAGTCTGCCAGGCCACGAAGCCACCCGTCGGCCCGAAGGCCAAATGCGGCTGATCTTGGTGCCCCAGCGTATTCCTCACAATTTGAAACTCACCACTCAAAGGTGATAGCGCTGCCCAGCCTGTGAAGGCTGTCAGGATTCCAATTGTCAGTGATAAAACAAACTGCGTTGTCGCTGCTCTCATGGTGCTCTCCTTGGTCCTCCAAAACATGGGGTGGAGAAACCGGTACGACAAAACATTGCAAACCGATGCTGTAATCCTGTCGTGCTCATGCACCAACCTTGGTAATCCAAGATTA
>PBPF01000060.1 GCA_002724615.1 Verrucomicrobiales bacterium
CAACCGCCCGTTCTCTTTAAATGCCTTCGCCACCCACCCCGCAACCCGAGCAATCTTCCCGCTCTCCGCGCGCGCCGCCTTTGCTGCCCCCAATTCTTCTCCAAGCATCAACTCCACCGCGTTCTTCAGGGGTATTCGATCCAGATGCGCCGACCGCGAATTTCGTTTTTCCGTGGATGCCAGCGCACTATCCCTCCTCTTTTTTGCCGTTGCCCGTTTTCCCTCTCTAACAACTTTCAGGCCACGCGCTATTTCCACCGCGCCCCAAACCCCTTCGCTTTTTTGAACCCGCACCCGCGCTCCCTGCCATCGCTTCCGAATCTCCGAACCCACTGCCTTTGCGAACACCGGCTGATTGCACAACACTCCACCTGCCAACACAAACTCCACCTCCTCTCCTTTCGCTACCAGTTTTTGCGCGCAATCCGCTGCATCCTTCGCCAGCGACGCCGCTGCTCCTTTCAAAATATCGCACGCAATTCGGTCCCGCCTCTTCGCCGCGGCAAACACCTCCACCGCCAGTGCCGCCACCGCCTCCTTGCCTGCATTCGCCACCCAGTCGACAAGATCATCTGGCTCGTTCCCTCCTGTTGCCGCCAACAGGCGCTCGCCTAGCTGTGTCCATTTGCCATCACGATCAAAATAAAAAACCACCGCCTTCAATCCACGCAGCCCAATCTCGAACCCGCTCCCCTTGTCCCCCAACACGTGACCCCATCCCCCCATCTTCGCCGTCCGCCCATCCGCTTTCTTTCCAAAGCAACACGACCCCGTTCCCGAAAGCACCAATACCGCTGTCATTGTCACCTCGCCCAATGCCACCTCCAAATCATGCGTTACCGCACAAGGCATCTCCTTCCACACCTTTGCCACCGCACCTCGCACCCGCCGCCGATCCCTTTCATTCCGTGCCCCCGCCAAACCCAGCCCGATGACATCCGGCTGATCAAAACTTTTCCCAATGCCCCGCAGCAGTCGCAGCAGTTGCTTGTCATCCAACAATCGCAAATTGCCTGGGCCAAAAGTACCTCGCTGGAGCTCACGTCCCCGCCCATCCACCAACAGCGCTGTCGTCCGCGTTCCTCCGCCCTCAATGCCCAGCACAAACGGCCGTTCAAATGTTCCCTTATCCGCCACGCGCGAGTGTTTCCCTCGACGCTTCCTTAACGCAACACCCATTATCCTCCACGTCTCCGCACGCGAAAAACTCAAGCGCGTCTAGACGGCGCAGAGATGATTTGAGGACAAGCCCAATCTGCGGTATCCCAAGGGCATGACCGCCACCGAACAAGAGCTTCTCGACACCCTGCTCGAGCTCGAGGATGCCGTCGCCCACGTTAACGCCGACCCCAAGCCCGACCTCATGGCCCTCTTCGCACGCCTTGATGCCCTTACCGTTGCCATGCCCAAGGATGCCCCATCCGACCTCCTCCATTATCTCCACAAGAAAAGCTACCAGAAGGCGCGTCTGTTCCTGCAAGGCCAAGACCCCGAGGCCGGCGCATGCCCCCATTAACCGCCGGCCATGCTCGACGACACCATCGCCGCCATCGCCACCCCGCTCGGGGAAGGCGGTCTTGCCGTCATCCGTCTTTCAGGTTCCGAGGCCACCGCCATTGCAGGCGAATGTTTCAAGCCTGTCGGGCCTCATTCCAAACCGCCTGCTGATGCCCTCACTCACACTCTCCACTACGGCAAGGTCACCGACAGGGGCCGTGACATTGACGAGGTCCTCCTCGCTGTACTCCTCGCGCCGCGCACATTCACCCGCGAGGACACCATCGAGATAACTTGCCACGGCGGCCAGCTTGCCGCGCAGTCTGTTTTAAAAGCCGTTCTCGCAGCTGGCGCTCGCAGTGCCGAGCCCGGCGAATTCACCCGGCGCGCCTTCATCAACGGCCGCATCGACCTTGCCCAAGCTGAAGCCGTCAGTGATCTCATCCACGCTCGCACTGACCTCGCCCTCGCCGCTGCCAACGAGCAACTCGCCGGCCGTCTCAGCCAGCGCATCACCCAACTGCGCGATGACCTCATGCAAACCCTCGCCCATGTCGAGGCACACATCGATTTCCCTGACGAAGACATCGCCCCCGACACCCTCGCCCAACTCCTTGCCCGCCTTGAGGCTGTCCTCGCCACCATCGACGAGTTGCTCGCCACTGCAGACGAGGGCCGAGTTCTTCGCCAAGGCATCCGCGCCGCCATCATCGGCCGCCCCAATGCCGGCAAATCCAGCCTCCTCAACCAACTCCTCGGCACCGATCGCGCCATTGTTACCCCCACTCCTGGTACCACACGCGACACCATCGAGGAAACCGCCAATATCCGCGGCGTCCCCGTCGTCTTCATCGACACCGCCGGCCTTCGCCAATCCACCGACCCCATCGAAGCCGAAGGTATACGCCGCAGTCATCAAAGCATCGCCCAAGCCGAACTCATCCTCCATGTCCTCGACGCCAGCNAAAAAATNTCCNACGACGACAAAAAACAAATCGAAGCCAACCANGNCAAGAAACAAATCCTTATCGCCAANAAGGCCGACCTTCCCTCCGAATTCGACCACCCCGATGCCATCCAAACCTGCTGCCTCGACGGCACAGGCATCGAGGATTTAAAAGACGCAATCCGCGCTGCCGCATGGTCCGGCGACATCCGNGCCGACATGCTCCCCGTTATGATCAACGCACGCCATCAGGACGCNCTNCGCCGTGCCCNCGAAGCCCTAGCNCNCGCCCTCGATGCCCTGCGCACTGGCCAAACCCTTGAGTTGCCCGCCATGGANCTTCGCATCGCCGCCAACGCCACCGGCGAAGTCGTCGGCAAAACCTCCACCGANGACCTCCTCGACACCATTTTCAGCCAATTCTGCATCGGAAAATGATTAAACTTGAAGAAGCCGTCTCGCGAATTCTGCAAACCATCTGCCCCACGAAGCAGGAGACTGNCCTNATTACCAACGCCGCCGACCGTGTCTTGGCGACATCGCAAGAATCCGCCATCAACCTGCCGCGCTTTGACAACTCCGCGATGGATGGCTATGCCGTGCGGGCGGCGGATGCTTCCACTGGGGNGCGTCTTCGGCAAATCGGTGACGTGCCCGCTGGTACTGTCTTCACGGGCGAGGTGGGGGAGGGGGAGTGCGTTCGCATCTTTACTGGCTCGCCAATGCCGCAGGGTGCGAATGCGGTCGTCATGCAGGAAGACACGCGTGCGGAAGGTGATACCATTGAGATCATCGATGGTGTGAAACCCTTCGAGCACATCCGGCTGCGCGGCGAGGATGTGAAGCAAGGCGAGGTGATTGGCCAACCGGGTCAACGACTGCACGCCGGGCAACTGCAGCTGCTTGGAGCAGCTGGCGTTGGCGAAGTGGCAGTGCATCGGCAGCCGATCATCGGCGTGCTAGCCACGGGTGATGAATTGTGCGAGCCCGGCACTGAGCTGGACGCGGGCGGCATTTACGAAAGCAATCGATTGGCACTGGCAGAGTTAATCCGTTCTGCCGGCGCAGCGCCGAGAGTGTTTCCATTGGTGCCGGATACACTGGAGGCCACAGCCGCCGCATTGAAAGGCGCATTCTCAGAGTGCGATGGCGTAGTTACTTCCGGCGGCNTATCGGTGGGCGAGCATGATTACGTGAAGGCTGCCCTCGAACAGCTGGGTGGCACGCTCGATTTATGGCGCGTGAAAATCAAACCGGGCAAACCATTTGTCTTCGGGCGTCTTGACGAAAAGCCGCTCTTTGGCGTCCCGGGTAATCCCGTCTCGGCTATGGTCACGTTCCTCGTGCTTGTGCGCCCGGCGATCTTGCGAATGCAAGGCGCGGAAGACCTCGACCTCCAGTCGCATCCGGGTGTGCTNGCCGANCCNNTNNCCAACCGCGGNGACCGCCGCCATTTCATGCGCGTCCACGTTGATTCAACTGGCACCGTCTCCGCTGTTGGTCTCCAAGCCTCTCATGCCGTCGGCNCGCTCGGNAAGGCGAATGGGCTAGTGGATGTGCCACCGGACACAACCCTGCCCGAGGGCGCCACGGTGACTGTGCTCCGTTGGTGCACGTAAACCCTTAACCGACGATTGCCTGTGGCGCAGTTTTGGCTAAACTATTCCCGATGCGCCAATGCCTCCATGTCGGCTGGATGAGCTTCGCCCTATTGTGCCCGGGCGAAGCAGCAGAGCCGGTATTCGAGAAGGACATTCAGCCCGTGCTCCAACGCAAATGCGGGCAGTGCCACACTGGCGGCAAGCGGAAAGGCGGCTTGAGTCTGGCAACGATGGCGGGCTTNCGGCGCGGTGGGGAATCTGAGGAGGCAATTGTCGGCAAAGGGCTGGACNACAGCTTGCTGTGGAAGATGATTTCAAAAGGCGAAATGCCGCCGAAAGGCAAAGCGCGATTGACGGNGGCGGAGACGGGATTGATTCAGCGCTGGATTGAAACAGGCGCAAAGTCNACTGCGCCAGTGGAGGTGGCGGAGAAAAAAATCAACCAACACGACGTGCTGCCNATCGTNCTGCTNCGCTGCACGGCCTGCCATGGTGCAACAGAGCAAAAAGGNGGATTGGATTTACGAACGCCAACCGCGATGCACAAGGGTGGCCAGAACGGGCCGGCACTGATGGCTGGCAAACCAGATGCGAGCCGAATGATCCAGCGCATCGAGAGCCAAGCCTGTCCGCCAAGCGGGTTGTTGCTGAAATATTTTGTGCAACGACCGACATCAACGGAGGTAAAAAAGTTGCGCCGATGGATTGCCGCAGGTGCGCCGGAGATGGATGTGAAGCCGGATGTTGCGACCACCGAGCCTGATCACTTGGTTACCGATGATGACCGCCAGCACTGGGCATTCCAACCGCCCAAGGCCAAGCGAGGCGCAACTTCAATTGATGAGTTCATCCATGCCAAACTCAAAGCCGCCGGCCTCAACTTCGCGCCGGAGGCAAGCCGTGCCACGCTCATCCGCCGGGCCTATCTCGACCTCACCGGCTTACCTCCCAGCCTTGTCCAATGGCGTCGCTGGCATGAAAGCCGCGCGGCGGACTGGTATCCGAAGATGATCGACCATCTGCTTGCCTCTCCGCGCTATGGCGAGCGCTGGGGCCGCCACTGGCTGGATGTCGCGGGCTACGCCGATTCCGAGGGTGGCGTGTCCTCGGATCCTGTCCGCAAGGTGGCTTGGAAATACCGCGACTATGTCATCAACGCCTTTAATGCCGACAAACCCTATGACCAATTTCTGCGCGAACAAATCGCTGGTGACGAACTGGTTGACGCCGCGCGCGCGGGGGAGGTCACTGAAAAAATGGTCAACCAACATACCGCCACCGGCTTCCTGCGCATGGGAATTGACCAGACTGGCTCGCGCACGATGAACTTTGTGCCGGAGCGACTCGGGGTCATCGCCGATGCCCTGCAAGTGCTCGGCTCCGGTGTGATGGGCCTTCCCCTCGAGTGCGCCCGCTGCCACTCGCACAAAACCGATCCCATCCCACACCGCGATTACTACCGCCTCAAGGCCGTATTCCAAGGTGCCCTCGACGAACACGATTGGCTTAATTTTAAAACCCGTGCGTTCGATCTCGCCACGCCCGAACATCACCGCCGCATCGCTTCCACCAACCCGCCGTTGTTGAAGAAAATCAAGGCACTCGAGACGCAGGTCAAAAAGGCGACTGCCGATGCCAAACTGGAATTGCTGCGCGCCCATTACCCCAAGCAAAGCGATGCTGACCGTACTGCCACGCTTGCCGCTCTGCGCCGTGCCGACAACCAACGCTCACTCGTCCAGCGCCTTCTGGTCGAGAAGCTTCAGCGCGCTGAGGCCGTGCCCGATGAAAATCAACCCGCCAGCGTTCAGATTGCCCGCAACGACTTGACCCGGCTTGAGCGAGATCTGACCGCTGTGCGCCAGCAACTGGAACCGCCCGCCACCGTTCGCGCATTGTGGGATCGTGGCCGGCCGTCGCCCACGTACATTCTTCACCGTGGCGAACATGACAAACCTGGACGCCTCGTTGGCCCCGGTGTGCCTTCAGTGCTCACCGATGGCCGCACGCCGTTTGTCGTGCGCCCACCGTTTCCTGGCAAAACTGGTCGCAGACTGGCGTTCGCACGCTGGCTCACGCGCGCGGATCACCCGCTCACCGCACGTGTGATGGTCAATCGAGTGTGGCATCATCACTTCGGCGCCGGGCTGGTGCGCTCGCTGGAAAATTTTGGCGTGCAAGGTGACCGCCCGTCGCATCCCGCGCTGCTCGACTGGCTGACCGTGCAGTTCGTTCACGATGGATGGAGCCTAAAGACGCTGCACCGTCGTATCATGAACAGCCGCACCTATCGGCAGTCCAGCCGCATTTCCTCCGGCCAAGCGGCCAACGATCCGCAAAACCGTCTGCTCTCCAGCATGCCCCTCCGACGGCTGGATGCCGAGACACTGCGCGATTCCATTCTTTTTATATCCGGCAAACTCGATCTCACCGCTGGCGGTCCGCCCGATCCTGTATCGGTCAATCGTGACGGCCTCGTCAGCGTGATGCCTCGCGCGGGCAACGGCTGGCGGCGCAGCGTATACCTGCAACATCGCCGCACAGAGATTCCCTCGCTCCTGGCCACGTTTGATTATCCCGTCATGGGCCCAAACTGTCTCGAGCGCAACGTGTCCATCGTGNCCACTCAACCNNTGATGNTGATGAACAATCAACACATCCGCGAGCTGGCTGCCGCCTTTGCCGCCCGCGTGAAACAACAAACAACCGACGATGGCCCGCGCGTAGAGCAGGCGTATCGTCTCGCCCTCAGCAGGCCACCGAGTGATGCCGAGAAAAAACTGGGCATCGCCGCGCTGCGGCAACTGCGCCGCNATTGGAACGGCGATGTCGATGCCGCGCTCACGACCTATTGTCACACGCTGCTGAATTCCGCCGCNTTTTTGTACATCGACTAATGAACGCCCAACCCNAAGTCAAAATCCCTCGGCGCNATTTTTTTGGCCGCATGAGTGACGGCCTGTTGGGCGGGGCGTTGGCGCATCTGTTTTGTCACGATTATTTTGGNGGCACGAGCGCGCTGGCCAGTGAGCCGAATGAGCCGGCCAATCTCCATCCGCGCCCCGGTCATCACCCCGCCCGAGCCCGGTCGGTCATCCAGCTGTTCATGAATGGTGGGCCAAGCCAGATGGATCTCTTCGACCCGAAGCCGAAA
The DNA here is from genome assembly GCA_002724615.1 of Verrucomicrobiales bacterium. Classification (GTDB taxonomy): domain Bacteria; phylum Verrucomicrobiota; class Verrucomicrobiia; order Limisphaerales; family UBA1100; genus UBA6614. The sequence goes on from PBPF01000060.1 coordinate 7,199, forward strand.
TTGAACCGCATGGACGGCAAACCTTTCCCGGGCAACGTCGAGGAGATTGGCAATCAAAGCACAACCGCCATCGGCGTGATGATGGGCGGGCGCTATCCCTTCGCGCAGCATGGGCAGTCCGGGCAATGGATGGCCGATGTGCTGCCGCACACCGCCCGCATGGCCGATGAGATTTGCCTCATCAACTCCATGTGGACCGATCATCCGAACCACGACAACGCGCTTTANAAAATCCACAGCGGCCGATTGTTCATGGGCTACCCCACGCTTGGTGCATGGACCACGTACGGCTTAGGCACGGAAAACCAGAACCTACCCGCATACGTGGTGCTNGGCGATCCGCTCGGCCCGCCGAAGAACGGTGCGCGTAATTGGACCGCTGGTTTTCTGCCGCCCATCTTCCAAGGCACCCCGCTGCGCCCCACTGGTTCGCCCATTCTGAATCTTCGCCCCGCTTTCAAGCAGCCCGCCGCCGCAACCGCCTCGGCACAGGCATTGTTGAAACAACTGGACGAAATCCATCGCACCCGCCGCCCGCGACAGCCCGCACTGGATGCGCGCATTGAGTCCTACGCGCTCGCCGCGCGCATGCAACTTTCCGCCGGCGAAACGTTGGATCTCACACGCGAAAACCAAGGCAAATTTAATCTGTACGGCATCGGGCGTGAACCCACCGATTCCTTTGGCCGACGCTGCCTGCTGGCGCGGCGGCTCGTGGAGCGCGGCGTACGGTTCGTCCAGATTTTCCTTGAGGAGCAACCGTGGGATAGCCACGTGGACCTCGCCGACAACCACCGCGCCGCTTGCCAGCGCACCGACCGGCCTGTTGCCGGTCTGTTGCGTGACCTCAAGCAACGCGGTTTACTCGACAGCACGCTGGTCATCTGGGGCGGCGAATTCGGCCGCACGCCCACCTCACAAAAATCCGGGAACATCTACACCGGGCGCGACCATAACATGCAGGGCTTCACCACTTGGCTCGCTGGCGGCGGCGTGCGCGGCGGCATGGCGCACGGTGAAACCGACGAGTTCGGACACAAGGCCGTGCGCGACCGCGTGAGCGTGCACGACTTTCACGCCACCGTCCTGCACCTGCTCGGTCTGCATCATCAAAAACTTTTTTACACCCGCAGCGGGCTGGAGGAACGCCTCACTGGCTTCACGCCACCGCGTGTGGTGAAGGAAATTCTCGCATGATGACTCGCCGCCAATTGTTGCAGGCTGGCGCTGTCGCAGCTCTTGCCGCCAATGCCCATGCCGCTGACGCGCCACTGAAAATCATCGACACCAACCTCAGCCTTTTCCGCTGGCCCTTTCGCCGATTGCCGCTGGATGACGCCGATGCGCTCGTCAAAAAAATGCGCGCCCTCGGCATCACTCAAGGTTGGGCCGGTAGTTTCGAGGCAATTTTGCACCGGGACATTTCCAGCGTGAATCAACGTCTAGCCGACGCCTGTGCCACACGCCCCTTGCTTCGGCCCATCGGAGCCGTCAATCCTACGTTGCCCGGCTGGCGTGCCGACCTTCGCCAGTGCGCGGAGCGGTTCAAGATGGCCGGCATCCGGCTGCATCCCAGCTATCATGATTACACCCTTGCCGACCCGCGCTTTTCCGAACTGCTGCGGCTTGCGACGAAGGCGAAACTGTTCGTCCAAATCGCCGCCGCCATGGAAGATCCCCGCACACAGCATCCGCGCCTACGCGCGCCGGATGTCGATCTTGCCCCGCTGCCGAAAGCCCTGCGCGACATCGTCGATGCCCGCGTGCAAATCCTCAACCTTCGCCCGCGCGGCGCGCACCTCGAACTGCTTGGAAAGATACCCAGCTTGCGGCTCGACACCGCTCGTGTGGAGAGCACCGACGGCGTTCCCGCACTGTGCAAACGTTTGCCTGGGCGCGTCCTCTTCGGCACGCACGCTCCATTGCTCATTCCCGAGGCCGCGCTCATTCGCACACATGAATCCGCGCAACTCGACGGCCCTACCCTGCGCGCCCTCCTTGCTGGCAACGCCACAACATTCCTGACGGCATGAATCCTGCCGACCTCCAGCTCGGCCTGCCCAGCCCGCGCGAGCTGACTGGCTTTCGCATTTGGGATTCCTACTTCACCCCCTCCCACGCCCATCCCGGGCCCAACGGCGGCGATCGACTAATGACTGATATCGAGCGTTCGCTGCCCGCCATTCGCAAGGGGCGGTTCGAAAAACTTTGCCTTTTCCCGCACGTGGGCATCGGCACCACTAGCGACGCCGCGTTTGAGAAAACCGCACGCGCCAAGCCCAACCTCGTGCTGCGCCCTTTTAAACGCTGGCCCAAGTTGCTGCTCGGCATGATTCAGCTTAATCCCAATGACGTCCGTGCCTCGCTCGATGCCCTAAACCGTTGGCTGCGCGATGGCCCCATGCTGGGCGTCTACTTCCCCGGTGGCGGACCTGGCTCGCTCACCTGCACCCACAAGAACTTTGAGCCGCTCATCAAGCGTATCGCAGAGCTCAAGGGCGTGATCATGCAGCACACTTGGAACAAGACCGGCGGCAAACACGGCCCGGGCGAATCCACCCCTGCCGAGTTGGCCACCGTCGCCGCGCGTTTCCCGGAGCAGCGGTTCATTTGCGCCCACGCCGGTGGCGAATGGCAGCGCGGTCTGCGCGCCGTTCGCGCCACGCCCAACATCCTCGTGGAAACCTCCGGCTTCGACGCCACCGCCGGCTTCATCGAGATGGCCGTCCGCGAACTCGGCCCGCGCCGCATCGTCTTCGGCAGCCACCTCCCCTCACGCTCCCTCGGCACCGAGCTGGCCAAAGTCACCGCCGCCCAAATCCCCGCCACCGCCAAGAAAAGAATCCTAGGCCAGAACTACCGTACTCTTTTGGGCTTAAATAACTAATATCATATCAACATATCCGGATGTGTTGATTTTTATATTGACGAAATAGGGAGCGAGGTTAAGTTCGTTTGCGACATGAAAACGTCGCCGATCATCGGAGAGCTGCGGGAGCAGTTGGCCGAACGCATCTTGTTTTTAGATGGCGCGATGGGGACGATGGTGCAGCGGCATGAGTTGGAGGAGGACGATTTTCGCGGGGAACGGTTTGCTGATCATTCGTGCGATCTGAAGGGCAACAACGATCTGCTCTC
>PBPF01000061.1 GCA_002724615.1 Verrucomicrobiales bacterium
TCCGGAAATCTTTCTATAATAGAAAACCTGATCCAGATTGATGGGGCGCCCCGTCCATGTGGGCTTGGAATGGGAAATGTCGGGCAACTCACCAATCCAGTAGACCGGCCAACCATCCGGAAGACTGGTGCCATCCTCGAAAGTGGGGATTGATGAATGTGTCTCAAAATTCTGATTAGTGGCATTGACCTCGACTTGTTTGATTTCATAACCAACGTAAAACTTGCCTGGTTCCCAGTATTGGTCGCCGAACATAAGACTGTTGGACCGGTTGGTTAGCCACTGCATATAACCAGTTAGCGAGTTCTCCTGTGCATCAACAAATTTTGGCACGTAACTGGCCGCATTTGCCTTTGGCCATTGCGACAATAGGCCACGCCATCTGATCTGTGCATCTCCGGTGGGGTTTCGGTAATCCGGACGGGTAATTGTACTGTCAAGGGGGTTGACTTCCCATGCGGGCGCGTCCTTTGGGTATCCACTTCCCAAAAGATTGGGATCACTCAACGAGCCATCACCCATGGCTGTCATGGCCCGGTGGTTGGCCTTCCATGCCGTGGTGCCGCCGTCGGTAACCTGCCTAAGCTTGATGGGGATACGACTCTCAAGCAGGTACTGGTTGGCCTCCAAAAGGGCCGCGTTGATCTGGGGCTGCACGGCAGCCTGTGTTGCGCCTGCTCCCGCAGTATAAAGAAAAAGTATATCGATGTTCTGGTAGGTTTCGAAGGCCTTGAAACGATCGAGTACATCCTGTGGAATGGTGTTATCCCGTCTCGGGTTGCCTTCCCTGTCGTGCACACGCCATTTGTTGGCTGCCAGCAAACTTGAGGGAACGCGCAGGGCCGCAAGGGAAGGCTGCAGTCGCGCGCGGGCTATATCGTGTCTGGAAATAGGATGTGGTGGCGCAAAATACGGCAGGGGCGCGTCGGCCTCCACGGTGGCGACAGTGGTGGGCGGAATGTGTGTCGGCAATAATTGTTCCTGACCACAAGCACCACAGCGATCGATGCCGTCGTTTCCGCGCCGGGCACTGGCTATACGCCGGGACAGTGCAGCGGCATCGCCGTTTGAACCGTGCTTGCGCTGATGTTCCCGGGAAGCGACGGATGGGGTTTCGCAAACACCGCATTTCCCAACGCGTGTGGGATCGACCTCAAGGATCACATATAGGTCACCGCGCACATGGTTGATTTCAAACTGCCTTCCATCGGCAAGCGTCACGCGCCCACACAGCAAGTCGCCCGAGCGGCCCAACACCACCAAAGAATCCGCCGGCTGAGACTCCACCACGGCCATTACGCCCTGGTCGCCGTGGTGCTGGGTCTGATGCTGCGCCACGAGACCGGTGAGGTCGAGATCGGGGAACAGGTTCAAACGAAAACGGTCGCCAATTTGAAGGACATTTTGCCAGCCGTCCGGGTTCAAGCGAACCCAGCGATGGCGCTTGGCGATATTGTGCCCGAGGAATTCACTCGGCACATCCGCCTCGGGCACATCGGCAAACAAACCGGGCATCTCCTCTGCCCCGCCACGCAGGGTGAGCAGGGCAATAATTCCTCCCGCCACCGCGACCGCCAGCAGCGTCCAGAAATAGATTTTCTTGCTAGTTGCCTTGGCCATGTTAATTGCCGCTCGAGGCAGCTGTCCCGCGGTGCAAGCTCACATTTATCTTCACCTGTCCTTCCGCCCCATTCACGCCATCCACCAAGAACTGGATTCGCTGCCCGGCCTTTAATGTCACACCGGGGATGGATACGTAACTGGCCGGACCAGGTCGACGTCGGTCGTTGTCGTTGGCCACTCGTGGGCCACCATTGGGCAGGATGACGGTGAGTGTGGTGTCAATGCCGCTCCCGGCAGTACCGCCTCGCACTTCATAAACGCCATCCGCCGGCACAACCATATGCCACCATACCGAACGACCGTGATAAGCCTGTCGGTTGTCGTTGGTGCGAATGGTGTCTACCTCACCACTGCCGCGGGTGGCTCCGCGGTTATGCCCAAGCGTGGAGCCGGCAAGACTTTGGTCGGGTCGGGCCTTTATTTGAACAAGGAGACTTCCAGCGGAATCATCGTTGGAAGGACGCCCGCCGGCAGGCACGGGCGAAGGATTGTTTTGTCCGGGCAACCGAATACCAATGCCACCGCCCGGCCGGTTTACAGGTCGCGTACCGGTACCCACACCGGGCCGGGACGAGCCGCCGTTCTGAACGCCACCACCCGGCTTGCGATTGGGTCCCGTGGAAACTGTACGACCTCCACCACGACCACCCAACGTTTGCCCCCCGCTGCCACGACTATTCCCATTTTGCCTCTGTCCACCGTTGCCGCTGGCACGCTGATCACCAACACCTCCGCCACGACCAGTGCCCGCAAGAATGGGTGAACGACTGCGGTCAGGTACAGGAACACGAAGCGGTTCGTCCCATCCCGAACCTGCACGGCCCGAGCCATTGTCGTCGCGGTAAAAACTGACAATCTTGCCCACCGTATTCATAGCGCGAACATTGTCATAATGCAGCGGCTCATTGGCGCGCTGCATGGCCAACGGCAGTGTCAGGCCCGGCGCATGGCCGGGGGATTTGCCCTGCCAGTAAACGCCCGGGCTGGAGAAACGCGGAATGCGGGTATAGAAAGGAGTATTCGGGGTTGCATGAACCAACTGGCCTGAATCGTTAATTAAATCCCTGTAAGCCATGATGGTACAAAATCTATGGGTATTGATGGTGCCGTTATTAAAGTGGCCGGCGATAAAGTGGCTGCCCATGGCAAGATATTCATCGCGCACCATGGGCCCCGGTCCCTCCACAAATGCACCTCCACCCGCGCCGGAAACTGTATTGTTGCCATAAGGGCTGAACGCGACCATGGAATTGTTTACAGTCAACGGCGGGTTGTTTGCTATATCGTTTGGATTCAGGCTATCGCCCTGTGCGTGGCCCGCTCCCATCAGGTGCCCCATCTCATGCGCGAATGAATAGTTGCTAATCGCCTGACTGAGTTTCACCACCATCAAGTGCGTAGAATCGCGGTTCATCATTATATTTTGCGCCAATGGATTGGTGGCAGCGGATCGCACGGGAGTAAACTCGGTTTGATAGACAAACTGTTGGCCATTCACAGTCACTCGGTAACTATCAACCGTGACCTTGGTCGGAGCCTTGTATACGGCGCCCGGATTGGGGGTTAAACGAATGATGCCCTGCAAATCCTGCCAGGCAAACTGGTGTTTACTGGCATCAAACTGCACTTCTATGCGGCCGGGCGACACAACCGTGGTGGATGAGTTTCCTGTGACAGTGAAGGCTGCACCTGTTCCCGTGAAAGTCTCGTCGTAAAACGGCGTATCCGAACTAAAATCAGAATACAACTGAAGCTGAACAATCTCACCTGTATCCAGTTCATCTGGTGAAAGGAATATCTCCACCCGCGCGGTACCGACGATGGAGGGTTGCTGTTTATTAAACAGTGCCAAGGCCTCAAAATCCTGAAAAGAACGATTATAAACCCGGATATCATCCACGCTTGCCTTCAAACGTGATGTTTCCATCTGGCCCACCCAAACAACATCAGTAGAATTCAAGTCCGTCGACAATCCCGTAGCACCACCCACTCGTTGCCCATCCACATAAAGATCCACCTTACCCGTGGCATCGCGTGTAGCCATCACCAGATGCCAGGTTGAATCATTCAATGTCAGGTCATTATTGAGATCTGACACAGTTTCGTTACCTCCCTGTCGGAGGAATAGTTTCCCATTGCTATCTACTCCAAATGCCCAAGTGTTGTCCGTTGTGCCTGCAGGCTTCCAGTTTCCAATAAACGTAGCATTGGAACCTCCGGAGACGCTGACATTCTGCACCCACATGGAAACCGTGTAACTGCCCGTTCCAAATGAGAATGGCTGAGGTGTTGGGTTGGTATCCTTCCAACGGGTCAGGTTCAGGAATTGATAACGGCCTGGACCCACGTTTTGTGAACCATCAACCAGATAAGCCCCATTGATGTCATCCACACCAAACCTCCCATCAGCCGTGGTGGCACCGTTCTGCGCGGTGCCGGTGGCGTTGCCGATCGTGTCCACCACCATTTGCGGGGCATCGGTCTCCAGGATCGGGTAATAGTAGATGAGGCCACTGTCCAAGTCGGAAACACTCGTGGTTGGCAATTCCCAGCCGTCGGCAAAGATTTGTTTAATTTCCGCGTCCGACAAGGCACGAGAGAAAAATTTGATGTCATCAAGCCGGCCATGCATTGGGTAAGCTGGGAATGTCGAACGCTTGCCAAACATCAAAGGTTGCTCATTTGGCAATGCACTAATCAGCGCTGTAGAAGATGCTGATGCCACCTGCTGACCATCGCGCCAGAGGGTCAAGGCGTTATCCAGTCGACGAACGACGACATGATACCATTGCGTTCGCACCCAGTTTAAGTGCGACGTAGTTGCCAGCGTCGGTGCGGTGATCACAGCACCGCCAAGATAGAAATTCAGTTTGGCATCACGCGACTGGCCATTGGTGTTTTCCAGCATCAACTCAAAGTCACCCATCGCCCCATTAGCAAACAGCACCCGCCGACTGTCCCCCACAACATCTGCCACGTGTACAACTTGCGAACTCGCTCCTGCACCGGGCACCAAAACCGGGGTAGCAAAGTTACCCGTACCGTCATTTAGGCGTACCCTGACACCCTGACCGTTGCTGCCAGTCACAATATCCAACCGCCCGTCACCATTGACATCTGTCAGCTCAAGCGATGTGGTATTCTCTGTATCTCCAACCCGGACATCCTTGCCGGACCCGGCCTTGAACGGATCAGCCGTGCCATCATTGGCGTACCAACGGTTCACCTGACCATAATTGCCAGCAACCAAGTCCGATCTGCCATCACCGTTGATATCACCCACCGCCAGTACTCGAGTGGCGTGAGTGTCGGCGTCAATATTCAGGCGACCAGATACCGGGAAGGTGCCATTGCCAGCGTTCACGTACAGGTAGTTCAACGTGCCACTGTTGCCTACCATAAGGTCAGGGTAATTGTCGCCTGTCACATCCACCAGCTTCACATCGTAAGTCGCGTCTGTCGCTGCTCCCAACTGAACTCCTGCGGCAAAGGTTCCAATATTATTTTGGTAACCCATGTTTATCTGGCCACTATTTCCAAACACCAAGTCCGGAAAAACTGGTAGTGCGGGAAAATCAGAGGATTGCGAAATACCGCGACCCATAAATACCTGGGCGATTTCCGTCAGGTTGTCACCATTGTTTAGAACTTGGTCAGCCTTGTAAATCTCCTGAACCATCAGGGAAAAGGTGCAATTTGGTGAGGGCGCTCCCATCAACGCCTCAAAAACAAGCTTGTCGCAAATCTGGGCACCCTGCGGCAACCCATGCTTGGCGACCAACAACTTCCTCAAGTCCCACAAGGCACCCATCCAAATCTCGCCGTTCATGTGAACTTCAGGAGTACCCCCCGGACCGCTATTTGTGTCCCAATCGGTGTTGTAATTCTTTGTGTTTTCTCCATTACGCAAGCCTGCTGGGTTTAACATCGACCATTCACCCAATGCGGCCTTCTGGCCGGCATTCGACAAATAAGTCGCGTTGCCTTTTTCACCATAGTACGACAAGGCAAGATAATCCCCGAAACCTTCGTGTATCGCTCCTCCCTCATGCACTCCCTTGACATCAGTCATTCCCCAACCTGGCTGCACATCAAAAATACAGGAATGTCCGTATTCATGGACAACCACGTCCATATCTTCGCTAAGATCTACTCCCGAATTAGTTCCCGCACCTCCTCCAGGATTTGCTCCATCACCAAAATGCATTTGAAAACCTGAAGTTGCATAGGCGTTGAAACCCTGAAAAGCGTGCGCACAGATATCTATTGGGCGATTGCAAAAATTTGGGAAACCCAAGGACTGAATGTAACGCTGGACACTATCGATCGCATAATAGATTGAAACCTCCTCAAAAGCCTTGTNGGCGCGACCGTAATTATAAACAGGAGGAACCGCATTACTAAGGGCATGATTCCAACTCCCAGCCGGAATAGTTCCGGGAAAGCCAGCCGGGTTTGGCGTCGCAGATGCGGCACCATTCATAATGNCGTAAGGACCATTCAAGAAACCGGAACCATCCAAGCTGAGCAAAGGGACGTTTTGGCGTAAACTTGATAATATGGTGCTGTTAGCATCATTACCATCGGTAAGACCAGCAGTGGATCCGTTTCGCTGCACTGGGTTCGGCTCAAACACCATCCCGGTTCCATCAACATGTTTTACCTGGGAATCTGATTTCAGCAGGTCACCGTTGAAGGCGTCTACATAACTTACCCATAAGCCCGGCGGATCAAAGGTGGAATGGCTCAATTTCCATGCCGACAGCAACGCTCCATCCTTGCTCGGGTACCAAACCAGTTCATTTTGTGTCAGGCGACCCGGTAGCTTGACGCCTTTCGCCTCATTGGCCTTGTCCAATGCAGTCTGTGCATTGTGTNTCGGTAGCCCTTCATGACCGGGAGCCACACGGGTGTTGGCAAAATAACGAGCATGAAGCGTGTGGATCATTCCATCGGTGCCTTGATGTACTGAAAGCAGAGAGCCATGAATTGGCCGACCTTTGTGCAGTGCCTGAAAAGCCACATGTGCAGTGCCAGGACCTCGTTTCACATGTACGGTCTTCAAGTTTTCCTTACCTTGCATGATACCCATCGGCTTGGCTGCCGTACGGAGAAAACGCAGTGCGCCTTTTTCCGGCCAAATACGATCCCCACCAAACTTCATGCCATCATATGTGGCCTGTCGCTCCACAAATCTTGGCTTGATGATTCTATTGCCAACTTGCAAGGCTGGGTACCGTTGCACCCCCGGAATCGGCCCATGTGTAGGAATTGGTCGCGGNTTTCCTCTTTGATCTGGTGGNAATGGCACAGGTGCTGGTGGCTTAGGCTGAGTATTCTTCGGGGCAAACCCTGAAGCATGGCGATTCGCTGCAGCACCTCCACTCCGATCAGGCGCAGGCGCTAAACGTCCCAAACCAGGCTTCTTAACTGCTGTCGTCAAAAGTAAAGGCGCAAATTTAAACGTGCCGTTTACCTCTACCGCATCCACTGCAAGAGTGTTTTGAACATCAGCACTCACNGAGGTTGGGGCAGCTGAAAAAGATCCGGTGCCATCATTCAAATAAAATCGATTCTGTTGGTTATAGTTGCCCTGAACAATGTCCGGCCAACTGTCGCCATTCAAATCCAGTGCCGCGAGGGAGGTGGTTTGCCTATTGCCACCAGGAAGGCTAACTGCTGCTGCAAAGGTATTGTCACCATTGTTGCGAAACAGGCGCGTGGGGCCGGAAGTCCCTGAACTTGCGTTGGCGATAATGATATCCTTATCGCCATCCAAATCGATATCCACTGTTTTCACTGCGGAAAACGTCGTACCCCCTCCCGTGTTGTTCAATGTGACAACCCCGGACCCGGCGTTGGGAAATGATCCGGTGCCGTCATTTTTGCGAATCACCGGATCTCTTACCCCTTGTGTGGTCACCACAATGTCGACCGCTCCGTCTGGCCCCACGATGTCCCGCACATTGGCCCATAGGCTCATCGTGAAATTGCCATTGGTAGTGGGAAAGCCGTTAGCTGTCTGCGTGGAAAGAAAATCATCGGCACCATCAAGTTCCAAAGTGCCGTTGCTGAATCCGTGCCGATCAAACACCAGTGGCGGTCCTGCCCCAGTCGGCCCTGTCACCGCAGCGTTCCCTTGTGGACTCTTGTCCAAAAGACTGCCCGTCTCAAACGGGTAATCCAGTATCAGTCCGTCGGCAAGGACAGTCGTATTGGCCCGTTCGGTGACGTACAACCCCCGAACGTCATCTTCCGTCAGTGCCTTATTGTAAATGCGAACCTCATCGACCGAACCGCTTAACCGGTTGCTTTCCGCGCTGTTATGGCCGACGCGGAATTCCTCTGTAAGGGAAAAATTCGTAATGGCAACGTCACTCGACTTGGTTGCAACTTCTTCTACTCCGTCCAGATATAGCTTCAGAACATCAAAATCCGCATCATAGGAGTACAAGACATGATGCCAAAGATCATCATTGATGGCATTGGCGCTGGTGTACCTTTTCACTTGCGCGCCCTTATCAACCTCAACCGTGAAACGCCCATTTGCTTCAATGTAAATTTGCGCGTGGTTATTGCTGGAGTCGTCCGTGGAAACGATTCCACCCTGACTGGTCATTGAGGTTTTAACCCACACGGATATACTGTGGTTACCAAAATTCAGGTTTGACGTTGATTGGAGATTCCCTGCTCCGCCAAAATCGTATGCCTTGAGAGTAACCCCAAACTGATCCGCACCGGGCGCCACACCGCTTCCAGCAACGCTCAGGTTTTTCCCATTCCCGCTTTCGTCATTGGCATTGTTGTTGAAAGGGTAATAGGCCAGCAAACCTGAGGCGGTCGCATTGTTGCTGGCGGCAACGGGACGGAGAGTTTGGAAAGTGACATCGAATGGCCTTCCGCCTACATCAGAAATCTCGCCGTCGTGCCGCACAAACTCCAGTTCATCAATCTTGTTTGCCTTTGGATACGGTCCGCGTCCAACGGTGCGACCAGGGGCATTGACCGGCCGAATGTTTCGGTATGGAAAGGACAAACCCGAAGTGCCAGCCGGTGTCACCGTGTCGCCCGCCAACAGACAAACCACATCCGCACGCACATCGCGACGATACGGATTATTGTTGATGTCATACGTGGGGTCGAATGGACCCTCCTGACCGTGTAGGCAGGGATAACGCGCATCCCAACGAGTCTCATTGGGATTACCAATAAAGGAATTGCCCGCATAATCTGTCCCATTGTAATCCATACGCATACCAATGGGACTATTGTGCGCAATGTTGAAAGTCGTGCCCCATCTTCCCGGCAACATGTTCCCCAATTCATCACTTGAAACACTGCCCCAAGGCGGCGGCCTCTCCCAGCCACCTTCGTCATACCGGAAGAAGACTGTATCATGCGACTGGTCTCCCCTGTATTGGGCGGAGGCAGCAGGTCCCGCGCCTCCGCCTTGAATGGTGACCTTAGAATCCCAGCGATCTAGTGGACCGACCTTATGACCTGGGGTAATGCTGTTGTGGAAGATATGTGCCCCAATGTTTGAGACTGAATTGGGTGTCATCCTAAATACCGTACCTTTGGGCACGTTCTCCATCGGCGGATAAATATTGTCGCTCCCACCTCCACCTCCATAGGAATCGTGAAAGCCCCACATATCACTGTTAATGGAGCCGAATTCAAAGCCCCAGTACTGTGAACCGTACAACAAGCTGTTGCGCCGGTCATCCAGCCATTCAAGATGTTCTGCCATGGTCGTACCAGAAGCGTTTGGCTCCCCGTAAGTCGGCAAATAAAAACCCGCCCAAGCAGTACCCAAGCCAAAGGTCTTCACGGGTGGCACGACGGTATAGTCCGGTCTCTCCGGTGCCTGCACCTCTGTCCAGAGCGGACCTTCAGGCGGATAAGCGCCCGCTATCGAACCACCCTGTACCACGCCACTTCCAATGCCACCCGTACCACCCCATGTCCGACACTCTGCCAAAGTGCAATTACCCGCCTGACGCACCGCGAGGTTTACGCCACTCGAAACAAAGATTCCATTTAAGGAATCAATTATCAGATCAACCCTTGCCTGAAGCTTTTGGGTTCCATTCCCCGCATTTCCACCAAGAGCAGTATGTATCTCGGTCGTGTATAAAAAGAGTATGTCAATATACTCAACCTCATCAGGCCGCAAAGACATAGCACCACTGCGCGTGGGCCGACCCACATGCGGCTGACGCCGTGTGTTGCCACCTTGGGTATCATGAATTCGCCAACGATTGGCCGCCAGCATTCCTCGGGGGTTAACGGTGGCCAGCATCGGGGGTGGAATTGGCAATGGCGCGTCAGCTGAAACTTCTGTGACTTGCGTCGGGACTGGCAGTTGGTTGGTTGAATCTAGCGGTGTGCAAACATCGCAAGGCTGCTGTTCCAAAAGTTTGCGCGCACCGTCATTACGCTTGGCCAATTGTCTGGAGAGGGCCAACACCGCGCCACCGGATGACTGCGAAACCTTTTTCCCGGTGTCAGG
>PBPF01000062.1 GCA_002724615.1 Verrucomicrobiales bacterium
GTACACATAAAGTTTTGCACTGCCTTTGCGCTGTGGCACGAGCGAGTAGCCGATGCGCCCGAGCAGCAGGTCCATGGCTTCGTCTGGTGCTTTGTCCTTGAAGGAGGCAAAGACCTTTTGGTCCATACCAGGATCGATAAAAACTTCCCACCCTGTTTGCTTACGGATGGATTCGAGTACCTCAACCAGTGGTTTGCCCTTAAGGTTGGCATCGAACTTCTCAGAGCCGCGTTTCCAATTGATGGAATTGGCGGCGGGCTTGGCGGGGGCATCAGCGGCGGCAATGGGATTCCACCACACCAACACCAGCAGCCAAATCAGGAGAAAGCGCACACGCATGCCTTTATTTGCCATATTCAATCTTTTTTGACGATCTATAAATTATTTTGTTACCGAATAATACGGGATTTGGCTTGCGGCACCTGTGAAAAGACTGTTAATAACTCCGCCCCATGGCCGCAATCGGACGTTTCCAAAAGGGCGACGACATTTTTCACGCCAAGGTTGTCGATGGCAAATTGTACAAGCTGAAGGGGGATGTTTTTGGGTCACCCTCCTTTGTGAAACGAGCCATCCCGCATAAGGGGGTCAAAACGTTGATTCCAGTGGAACCCACCAAGATTATCGCAGTGGGCCTGAATTATGCTGATCACGCGCAGGAGGCAAATCATCCGATTCCGAAGCAGCCATTGTTCTGGTTGAAAGCGCCAACTTCACTGATTCCCGATGGTGGCAAGATCGATATGCCGTTTCCCAGTCATCGCAACGACTACGAGGCGGAGATGGCCATTGTGATTGGCCGGCGAGTGCGCAATGTAACCCCGGCGGCTGCGGCTCGATACATTTTTGGTTATACAGCGGCGCAGGATATCAGTGATCGCACAATCCAGCAGGGCGAGAGCCAGTGGGCCCGTGCTAAGTCGTTTGACACCTACACGCCGGTGGGGCCGTACGTGGAGACAAAGGTCGACCCTCATGACCTCACTATCCAGCTTTTCCAGAACGGTCAGCTTCGCCAAAACTCACACACGAGCCAATTGATTTTCAACTGTTTCCATCTGGTCAGTTTCGTGAGCACCAACATGACACTGATGCCGGGCGACCTCATCCTGACTGGTACACCGGGTGGCATAGGGCCGATCAATTCGGGCGACAAGTTGGAGGTCCGGATAGGTGACATGGCACCGTTGTGCAATACGGTGAAGTAGCAAAAACACTTTTCCACTCGGGCCAATTCCCGCAATAGTCCGCGCATGCGCTGGACCAAGACGTTCATCCCCACTCTGAAAGAGGCACCCGCCGAGGCGGAAATTCTCTCGCACCAACTGCTGCTGCGGGCAGGCTTGGCGCGTAAACTCGCTGGAGGGTTATACACATTCCTGCCCTTGGGTGTGCGTGTTCTGCAAAAAATTGAGGCGATTGTGCGCGAGGAGATGAACCGGGCCGGAGCGCTTGAGGTGTTAATGCCTGCGGTGCAGCCGCCTGATATTTGGAAGGCGAGCGGCCGATACGAGCAGGCAGCCGATGTACTCTTTCGCGTCCGCGATAGCAAGAACCGTGAATGGCTGTTGGGTCCGACACATGAGGAGGTGATTACCACATTGGCGGCGACAGAGATCGACTCGTATCGGCAGATGCCAGTGAATTTCTATCAAGTCCAAACCAAGTTTCGCGACGAGATTCGCCCGCGATTCGGCCTCATGCGTGCGCGGGAGTTCATCATGAAAGACGCCTACAGCTTTGACGCCACCGACGAAGCTGCGATGGTGAGCTACCAGAAAATGTACGATGCGTATGTGCGTGTATTTGATCGATGCGGTGTTAAGGCATTCCCTGTGGAGGCGGATACCGGCGTAATGGGCGGGAAACATTCGCACGAGTTCATGGTGCCTGCCGAAACGGGCGAAAGTGAAGTAGCATACACGGAGGACGGCGGTTATGCGGCTAACCTTGAAAAAGCGACGAGTCAGGGGGCTCTGGCAACAACGCCGACGGAGTGCACAGGAGAGGTGGAAAAATTTGCCACGCCTGATGTGAAGACGATCGATGACCTCTCGCGTGATCCCTTCAACGTGCCGGCGGAGGCACAGATCAAAACACTGGTTTACATCGCAGAAGACAAGCCGGTGATTNTGCTGGTGCGTGGTGATGACGAAGCCAACGAAGCCAAGTTGGCNGGGGCGCTTGGTACGGGGATTTTTCGGGCTGCGGAGGCNGAGGAAATCCACGCGGCCCTCGGGGCGCACCCCGGCAGTCTTGGTGCCNTTGGCGTGGAGGGAATCCCGGTGTTTGCTGATGAGGTGTTGCGCGATGGAGCGGGAATGACGACGGGGGCAAATGAGGATGGATTTCACATTAAGAACGTGAATGTCGGGCGCGACCTCGGCGATGTGCAATGGGTAGATGTGAGGACTGTACGTGAAGGTGAATTGAGCGAGGCAGGGCAGCCGTTGAAAATTCAGCGGGCAATTGAGGTTGGGCACGTGTTCAAGTTAGGCACCAAGTACAGTGAGTCGCTAGAGTCGAGTTTTCTAGATGAAGGAGGCAAGCGGCTGCCGCCCGTTATGGGGTGTTATGGATTGGGCGTGACGCGGACTCTGCAGGCGGTGATTGAGTACAGTAATGACGAGAACGGAATAATTTGGCCAGTGAACGTAGCACCATATTCGGTGTGTATCACGCCATTGGCGAGTGATCCTGAGGGTGAGGTGATGCAAGTCGCGGTGAAGCTTCACGATGAACTGGAAGACCATGGGGTAGACGTGTTGTTGGACGACCGCGATGAAAGGGCGGGCGCAAAATTCAAGGACTCGGAATTAATCGGTATCCCCGTACGAGTCGCCATTGGGGCCAAGTCACTTGCCAATGGAGAAATGGAGCTGACACTGCGGCGTGAGGGAGGCAAAGAGGCTGTGCCGGTGAGTTCAATAGTAGAGCGGGTGCTGGGGCTGCTTTAGATGTTTGAACTTTTAAAGACGGACGACGGCGCCCGCCGGGGGCGCTTGTCGACTGCGCATGGTGTGATCGAGACGCCGGCGTTTATGCCTGTGGGGACGCAGGGTACTGTGAAAGGGATGGCGCCGGGCGAGCTGTTCGAAATGGGTGCTCAGGTGATACTGGGTAACACGTACCACTTGAATCTGCGCCCGGGAGTGGAGGTAATCCAAGCGGCAGGCGGACTACATGAATTCATCAATTGGCCGTACCCGATTCTTACGGACAGCGGTGGGTTTCAAGTATTCAGTCTCTCTAAAATCCGCAAGGTGCGTGACGATGGTGTGGAGTTCCGGAGTCACATTGATGGCGCGGCGTGTTTTCTGGGGCCTGTGGAGGCAATGGGTATCCAGAGCGCCCTTGGCAGCGACATCGCGATGGCCTTTGATGATTGTCCACCATACTCGGCTACGGAAGATGATGTGGAGGCGGCGGTGGGACGGACGCTGCGTTGGGCGGAGGCATGCGTTCAGCAACCGCGTGCGCAAGGGCAGTTGGTATTCGGCATTGGNCAGGGGGGAGTGTTTGAGGGGCAACGGNCAAAGTGCATGGAGGCCTTGCTTCAGCTCGATTTTGATGGCTTCGCGATAGGCGGGCTGAGCGTGGGCGAACCCGAGGACGAGATGCTGCGAATTGCCGGTCACTCAACCCCATTAATGCCTGTGGATAAGCCGCGTTACGCNANGGGCTTGGGGACGCCGGCACAGTTAGTTGAACTGGTTGCGCGAGGGGTGGACATGTTTGACTGCGTATTGCCCACTCGCGCCGCTCGTCATGGGACGGCCTACACACGTTCCGGGCACTTGAATCTGAAGGCCNCCAGATTTTCGCAGGATTTTACGCCAGTCGATGCCGATTGTTCATGTCCCTGCTGCAGTCANTTTACTCGCGCCTACTTGCGNCACCTGTTACATGCGGGCGAAACGCTTGGCCAGCGGTTGCTCACTCAGCACAATCTTCACGTGTATTTGTCACTGATGACTGATGCCCGCGCGGCCATCGAGACCGGGGTTTTCGNTGATTTCCGGGAAGAGGTTGTGCTTGATAAATGAATTTTCTTCCCTAGACTTCACCGCTCGTTTGTTTCGGTAAACATGACTTTTTTGAACAAACTTACGGTTTGCCTTTTGCTGTTGGTATTGCTTGTGGGAACGGGCTGTATGCCTCCGCCCGGCGGTGGGGGGCAGGGTGGGGCACCTGTGAATCCCATGGCCGAGATGATCAAGATGCTAGGNTTNATGGCATTCTTTTTCATCATCATGTACGTAATCCTTATNCGGCCTCAGCGAAAGCGGGAACAGGAGCACGCGGAAATGGTGACCAAGCTCAAGGNCGGAGATCGCGTGGTGGNTAACGGGATGGTTGGCGCAGTGGTTTCAGTAAANGAAAACAGNGTAATGATTCGCTCGGGTGACTCGAAACTGGAGGTGTTAAAGCACGCAGTGACCGAGGTAATACAGCCTGAGGGCAATAAACAGGACTAGCATGCAAAGCAAGCTTTGGCGTTTCGTGATAGTGGCGGTNGTGGTTGGTTGGGCTATTAGCGAATGGTATCCGCCCACCTCGCGCGACATGCTCGACGTGTTTGANGAGCGGGCGAACGCGAAGGACGAGGCGTTTGCNGGAATTCTNAAACAAGCACGTGNCCTCAAGGCTGGTCAAGGTGCCGANCTGACGTTCGACCAGTGGGAAANGGTTATCGGCGGNACGGATCTTGCNCGGTATTTCACCGCNCCCTCNGGGCTGAAAGCAGACTCAGATACNAACCGCGTAATTCTGCGCAACATCGAACGGGCAGCTTCAGGCGAGATTCAGCTGGGACTGGATTTAAAGGGTGGTACCCAGTTCGTGGTGGAACTGGANCTGAGTAAATCGAAATCTGGCGACACGGAAGGCGATGTTGAGCAAGTGATGAGGGTCTTGCGCGGACGCGTAGATCGATTTGGCGTCACNGAGCCAGAAATCCAGCGAATGGGCGAGAGCCGTATTAGCATCCAGATTCCCGGCTTGTCACAGGCCAAGCGTGAGGAGGCCAAGCGCAATATACAACGGGCGGCATTTCTGCAATTCCATTTAGTTCATCCNGAGAACGATGCCATCGATAATTCGATGAAGGATCTATATGCAGGTCATACCAAACTCGAGCGGACTTTCCGCGACCAACAGGGTAATGAAAACAAAGAGGTGGTGTTGGTTGAAGACGAGGTGCGGATGAAGGGTGAACATGTTGCGCGGGCGAGTGCTAATCGCGACCCCACGACTGGTGCGCCGCTAATCCATTTCAATCTCGATAATGATGGCGCAAAAATATTCTACCAATTGACTGGTGCNCATCTGGGTCGACGCTTGGCCGTGGTGCTGGTGGACAAGGTGGATAAGCTGCAGCAGCAATATTTTAATACGGAAGCTGAAGCGGAAGCATTTTACGGAACGCTTGGAAAAATTAAGCAGCCGCGCCGGCCGCGCGCCGAGGGTAACCGGACGGTTGTCGAATGGTATGACCAGGTAGATGAGAAGCGCCTTATCTCCGCCCCAACCATCCAAGGTCGCATAGGTGCGCGCGGTGAGATCACAGGCATAGACAGTTCCACCGAGGCACGTGAAATTGCCAATGTCCTTGCCAACCCGTTGGCGACTCCTCTGCGGATTGTTGAAGAGCGCGACATTGATCCCTCGCTTGGTCAGNATTCCGTGCGGCAAGGGTATCAAGCGGGACTCTGGGGAATTATAGCTGTAGCTGTATTTATGGTGGGCTACTACATGCTCTCCGGAATAATTGCCAATCTGGCACTCGCGNTAAACATGGTCATTCTTCTTGGGGTTTTCTGCTATTTTGATTCGACACTCACGCTTCCGGGAATCGCGGGTATTGTTCTGACCATCGGTATGGCGGTTGATGCCAATGTGCTGATATTTGAGCGTATTCGTGAAGAACAACGCGTCGGCAAGTCCCTTAAGGGAGCTATCGCTTCGGGTTATGGTAAAGCATTTGGGACGATTTTTGATGCAAATCTCACAACCGTCATTGCATCGCTTATCCTTTACTACAAGGGGCACGGCCCTGTGCAGGGCTTTGGTGTCACGTTGACCATTGGTATTCTCACCAGCATGTTCACTGCGTTGGTGGTCACGCGGTTGGTGTACGACCTGATGGTCGACANAAAGTGGGTTCAGAACCACTTGAAGATGAATTCAATTGTGCCTGCCAATACCAAGATCAATTTCCTTAAGTTTTCGAATCCCGCCTTTTANNCNTCTTGTGTNCTAATCATCGGCGGCATCATCTTCGGAATTGCACGCGGGCCGGAGACGATGCTGGGAATTGANTTTGCCGGGGGCAAAAGTTTCGTGATTGGTTACGATGACAGTAAAAAGAATGAGATGATGGAGGCCGTGCACAGCGGTGAAATTCGTGACAAGATCGCCGATAGTGTCGACGGCTTGGAGGCTGCCCAGATCAAGGTGCGCCTTAACTCAAACATGAACCCTGAACCGGGAGATTACCGTGAGTTTGTCCGGGTCGATTTTCCTGATCAGCAAACCGAAGCCGAAGGCAGTGCCATCGAGACAGAAGTGCAAAATGCGCTAATGAATAATTATGGCGAAAAGATGGGGTTAGCCGAGAAACGACAATCTGCCGAGACTGTCGGCGCGTCCATAAGCGCTGAGATTCAAGAAGCCGCCATTGTTGCCACCGTGCTCGCTCTGCTGGGTATTCTAGTGTACGTGGCGTTCCGCTATGAGTTCTCATTCGCTATCGGAGCCATTCTCGCCATCATTCACGATGTTCTTATGACTGCTGGTCTTTTCTTCGTTGCCGGCGGCATCACTGGCATCGACATAGCCAGTGGCGAGCTGAATACTCCCATCATTGCCGCTTTCCTTGCGATCATCGGGTTTTCCATTAATGATACGATCGTAATCTTTGACCGCATTCGGGAAAGCTTGCGTCTCGGAATGCCTGGTACTTTCGATGATGTAATGAACCACGCACTCAATCAGACCCTTGCACGTACAGTAATCACATCCGGAACCACTCTACTGACGGCCGCCACCCTTTATTTCTTTGGCGGTGTGGTGATCCACGACTTTGCTTTCACTCTATTGGTCGGCGTTGTTGTCGGCACCTACTCAAGTATCTACATTGCCTGTGCCGTCGTGAAGCTCCGGCATGGT
>PBPF01000063.1 GCA_002724615.1 Verrucomicrobiales bacterium
GCGAATTTGCGCCCGTGCTGGCCAACGCGGCGGTGGCCGCTGGGGCGGACGGGGTTTTCATCGAGACCCATCCGGTGCCGGCCAAAGCATGGAGCGACGGGCCCAACATGATTCCCTTGCGAGACATGGCGGNAGTGTTGAAGNAGTTGGCGCGTGTTCATNAGGTGTCGCGATGAAGAATCGGCCGGCTTTCAAGCGCGTGAAGATTTTCCTGTGCGACGTGGATGGGGTGCTGACGGACGCGGGTGTCCTTATAGGCAANGGAGGTGAGTTTAAGCGNTTTAACATTCAGGACGGAATGGGATTGCGGTTGCTGCAAAAGTGCGGAGTGCCGGTGGGGTGGGTTTCCAACCGTGCATCGACGGCAACCACCAAGCGGGCTCGTGAATTGAAAGTGGATTACCTTTGGCAAAAATCCGCGCCCAAGGTCGACGCAGTGGCGNCAATTTTAAAAAAGGCCCGACTNGANTGGGCTGACGCATGTTTCGTGAGTGACGATGTCAACGACTTGGCGGTGCTGCGNCGGGTNGGTCTTCCCGTGGCAGTTGCGAATGCGGTTGCAGAGGTGAAGAAAGTATCGCATTATACCACGANNGCNGGTGGAGGAGANGGAGCGGTGCGGGAGGTNTGTGAACAGATTTTGAAGGCTCAAGGTTATTGGGGAGGGTTGATTAGTAAATTAAGGGGGGATGAGNANAAATAGACACAATCNTTGGTTGGGTGGGGTGTTTTACCTAGTGTTNCTGGTGGTGGCCTATGGTCAGGTNGGCACNGGACAGGGCACGCAAAAACGAATTCGTTTTCCGGAATATGACCGCAAATCTGGACGAGTGAAATCGTTGCTGCTGGGGGACACCGCGAAGCCGCAGGGGCCTGGGGAGGTGTTGGTGACAGGCGCACGGCTGGAGACATATACTTACCGAGATGACAGACGGATTGTGGACTTGATTATTGAAGCNCCTTCGTGTCTCTTTAACTTCCGAACCCGGGTGGCTTCCTCGAAGGGGCGCATGCGCGCGTATCGCGCCGACCAATCAGCTTCGGTGGAAGGCACCGGGTTTGAATGGCGGCAGCGTAATTCGAGACTTGTGATTCAGGATCAGGTGCGAACTGAGATGAAATTTGGTTTTACCTTTAACAAGCGGAGCGAAAAATGAAACTGTGGATGGGAATTAGCATGTTCGCGGCTATTGCCGTTATGTCGATGGGTGCGCCGGTAAAAAAGCCGAAGCCCAACACCCTAATTACCTCTAAAAAGATGGAGTTGGAGTTTGGTAAACCCCAAATGGTCTGTGTCTACGAAGGCAATGTGAAGGTGGTAGACAGGGAGATTGATCTGACATGCGATGTTTTAACGGTAACTTTCGCGAACAAGAAAAAGGGTTCCACAAAGCCAGNTGGCAATATCAAACCAGTTCCCGCGCCTACATCGAAGGTCACGAATCCTCCAGTCGCGCCCNTCGCCAGCAAGCCGGTGCCTCCGATGATNGGAATGGGGGGCAACATTGATATGATCGTGGCGGAAAAAAATGTGGAGATTATCAAGAAGGAAGAGAATGGGAAGAAAACCAGAGCGACNGGAGAACGAGCGGTTTATCATGCCAAAACGGAGCTGGTGGTGTTGACGGGAAACCCAGTTCTCTTTACGGATAACAATACGGTCAAGGGGTCCATGATTATTCTGGATCGGCGTACAAACAAGATGAGTGTCAAGGATCCGGAAACGATTGTACTCGGCGAAAAGAAAAAGCCCAANCAGACACCATCCGCCCCGCCCAAGCGTTAGNCGCATGATCCTTCTGGGCACTGACAACCTGGCCAAATCTTATGGCCGTCGCCGGGTGGTCAACGAGGTTTCCATTTCTGTTAATGAAGGTGAAATCGTCGGATTGCTTGGTCCTAATGGTGCTGGCAAAACCACGACTTTCAANATGGTCGTGGGTGTGGTGTCTCCCGACAGCGGTCGGGTTGATTTTGTGGACGAGGACATAACGGCTTTTCCCATGCACTTGCGGGCNCGNGCGGGCATTGGGTATCTCACGCAGGAGCCATCCGTTTTCAGAAAACTGACCGTTGAGCAAAACATCATGGCCATTCTCGAGACCTGCGACATGGGCATGGTGGAACGTGAAGTGCGGCTGAAGAACCTGCTGGAGGAGTTGGACCTCGAGAGTCTTTCTGGCAATCGGGCGGATACCCTTAGTGGCGGCGAGAAACGCAGGCTGGAAATCACACGCGCCTTGGTCACTAGTCCCAAGTTATTACTGCTCGATGAGCCCTTCAGCGGCATCGATCCAATTGCCGTGTATGAGGTACAGAAAATCATNCGACGGCTGCGCGACAGAGGGTTGGGGATTCTCATCACCGACCACAATGTTAGAGAGATGCTAAAGCTTGTGGATCGGGCTTACCTAATTAACAAGGGCGAAGTTCTTTGCCAGGGCGACGCCGAGTTTCTCGTAAACGATGAGCAGGCGCGCAAGCTCTATCTGGGACCCGAATTCAACCTTTGAAGACCTATGTCTGAAAAAATCTCAGTTAAGCAGTTCTACGCCGAGAACGCATCCGAGTTGGGGTTGCGGTTGGTTGCCGGTGCGGAGGGGCTGGGTCGAATCATTCGCGAACCAACGATCAATCGACCCGGGCTTGCGCTTACGGGATTCCTAAAGTACTTCGCCGGGAANCGNATTCAGGCNATGGGTGCGGCNGAGGTTACGTATTTAAAGACGCTGGATGAGAAAACCCGCGCTGAGCGTTATCAGGCATTGTTCGCGCGCCGCATTCCGGCAATCGTATATTCNCGAAATCTCAAACCTGACCGGCAATTCATTCAGGCCGCTGAGAANGNGAACATCCCTGTCTTTCGTTCGCCGCTGATTACCATGAAATTTATCAGCCGTGCCACGTTATCNCTCGACGACATGTTTGCACCTCAAGGCACCGAGCAGGGTAGCATGGTGGATATCTTGGGGATGGGGGTCCTGATCAAGGGAGAAAGCGGGATTGGCAAGAGTGAGTGTGTGTTGGCACTTGTTGAACGCGGCTACAGTCTTGTTGCTGATGATGTGACCCGGGTGAAACTTCTCGACGGGCGCGAGGTCATTGGTACNAGCGCACTGATAACCCGTAACCATATGGAGGTGCGAGGTATAGGCATCATTGATGTCGCAGCCATGTTTGGCGTCAAAAGCATTCGAGCTGAAAAACGGATCAACCTTGTTGTTAGCCTGCGAGATTGGGATCAGGTTGAAGACGTCGAGCGCTTGGGTATGGAGGAAGAAACTGTCCCGATCCTTGGGGCGGACATCCCGCATATTGTTATCCCCGTTCGGCCCGGGCGTGACATTGCCCGCTTAATCGAGGTTGCGGCTTTTCATACCAAATTGCGATTAGCAGGCTACAACGCAGCGGAGGAACTTAACCGTCGGCTGATAAAAAAAATGACAACTGGCAAAGACGCCGGCGAATAAAATCTCGCCAACNTANGTGTATTCCAACAGACTCCCCTCTCCGTGAGTACCCTGACCGAAAAAACCAACGACCCACAAACCGTTGAAAGACAGATGGTTATCGCTAATATCGCGGGCTTGCATGCGCGCCCAGCTGCGGCATTTGTGAAGTTGGCCAGCACGTTTTCCTGTGAAATTATGGTCACCAAGCAGGGCGACACAGTTAACGGGAAGAGCATCATTGGACTAATATCCCTTGCCGCGGAAAACGGCCAGACCATTACTGTGCAGTCAACTGGTGCGGGTGCGGAAGGGGCGCTTGACGCCATTCAAAAACTCGTCGAGAGCAAGTTTGGTGAGTCTTAAAANGACATGGACTCAAGCCTGCAGCATGTCGTCAATCTTTCCCGCATTGACCTAACCTCTGANGAGGAGGCGCGTATTGGTCCCCAACTTGAGGNAATTCTCAAGTACGTNGAGCAACTCAAGGAGTTGGACGTGGNCGGGGTGGAGCCTACTGCTCATGCGGTGCCGCTTACGAATGTGATGCGCGAGGATGTGGTGGGCGAATCGCTTCCTCAGGAGGATGCTTTGCGCAACGCCCCTCAAAAGGCCAGTGGTCTTTTTGTCGTGCCCAAGATCATTGAGTGATCATGCCGCACACACTCTCGATTCACGAACTCACCGCCCAGCTCGCCGCGAAGCAACTAACCGCACGCGAGGCTACTCAGGCTTGTCTCGATCGCATCGCCGTCGTTGACGGACGACTCAATGCCTTTAATAGTCTCAGTGCCGATGACGCCCTTGCTCAAGCGGATGCCGCCGATGCCGCTCTTGCCGNGGGTGAATCCAAGCCTTTGCTCGGTGTGCCTATTGCGATCAAGGATGTCATCGCGGTCAAAGACCACCCGCTAACTTGCAGCAGCAANATTCTNGGCGATTATTCTTCGCCGTATGAGGCNACCGTTATCGGGAAACTTCGTGACGCCGGNGCCATCNTTTTTGGNCGNTTGAACATGGANGAGTTTGCCATGGGAAGTTCCACGGAAAACTCTGCCTTTGGGGTTTCGCGCAACCCATGGGACACCGAGCGCATCCCCGGTGGTTCCAGTGGCGGCAGTGCCGTGGCGGTTGCAGCTGACGAATGTATCGCCGCTCTCGGCAGCGACACTGGTGGTTCCATTCGCCAACCAGCGGCACTTTGTGGATGTGTCGGACTTAAACCGACTTACGGGCGTGTCAGTCGCTACGGACTTGTCGCCTATGCTTCATCACTCGACCAAATTGGCCCCATAACCAAGGACACTCGTGATGCGGCCAGATTGCTGGGTGTTATCAGTGGCCATGATCAACGTGATTCCACCAGCATTTCGCGTGATGTTCCGGATTATGAAGCCGTACTTGGCCGTGATCTTAAAGGGCTGAAAATCGGACTGCCCAAGGAATACATGGGTGATGGCTTGGATCCAGAAATCCGCGCCGGCACTGAAGCCGCCATGCAGCAACTCTCTGGGCTTGGGGCGGAAATTTGCGAAATCTCGCTGCCGCATACTGAGTATGCCATTGCCACCTATTATATCATCGCCACCGCCGAGGCCTCGGCAAACTTGGCGCGTTTCGAGGGCGTTCGCTACGGCGCACGCGTTGATGGGGNCGATCCCGAGGCGATGAACCGCGCAACACGCGGTGCTGGTTTTGGTGAAGAGGTNAAGCGACGCATAATTCTCGGCACTTATGTGCTCTCGAGTGGTTATTACGATGCTTACTACCTTCGCGCCCAAAAAGTCCGCACACTGATTCGCAATGATTTCCTGAAGGCCTTCGAACAGGTNGACCTTATCGCCAGCCCCACCTCGCCTACTGCGGCGTTNAAGATTGGCGAAAAAGCGAATGATCCGCTGCAGATGTATCTATCTGACATTTATACGATCTCCGCCAACCTCGCGAGCATCTGCGGGCTTAGTGTCCCGTGCGGGTTCACCAGCGATAATCTTCCNATCGGTCTCCANCTCCTTGGTCAGCCATTCGGTGAGGAAACACTTTTGCAAGTTNCTCACGCTTACGAGCAGGCAACTGACTGGCATCAGCGCAAACCAGATTTGAGTTAATGGATTACGAACCTGTCATCGGCCTGGAGACACACGTGCAGTTGCGCACACGGTCAAAGATGTGGTGCGGTTGCGCGAATGAATACGGCGCGGAACCGAACACGCAGGTGTGTCCGGTATGCCTTGGGCTGCCCGGCGCCTTGCCTGTGCCGAATNCAGAGGCGTTGCGNCTGACGGCATTGACGGGGTTTTTGCTGAATTGCGAAGTGCCGCGGCGAGCGAAGTTNGACCGGAAAAACTATTTTTATCCGGACAGTGCGAAGAATTACCAGATTACCCAACTGGACTTGCCGTCAACGAAGGACGGGTATGTTGAATTTGAGTTGGGCAAACAACTGGCGAAAGTCAGGATTAATCGCGCGCACCTGGAGGAGGACGTGGGCAAGAGCACGCACTTTGCGGACTACAGCGGAGTGGATTTCAATCGAGGTGGAGTGCCTTTGATGGAAATTGTTTCCGAGCCGGACATCACGAGTGCCGACATGGCTTATGAGTACCTCAATGCGCTGAAGAATATTCTGCAGTACGGCGGNGTGAGTGATTGCGACATGGAGAAGGGGCAGGTGCGCTGTGATGTGAACGTGAGTGTGCGTCCGGTGGGGCAGGAGGAGCTGGGCGAAAAGATTGAAATCAAAAACATGAACAGCTTCAGCGGCGTGCGTCGTGCGCTGGAATATGAGATTCCCCGCCAGATCGGTGTGTTGCGTGAAGGCGGTGCGCTTAGGCAGGAGACGCGACGCTGGGATGATGAAGCCGGTATTACCGACAGCATGCGCACCAAGGAGGAAGCGCACGATTACCGATACTTCCCGTGCCCGGACCTGATGCCGCATGAGCCCACCGAGGAATGGCATGATGAAGTGCGCGCGTGTGTGGTCGAGCTGCCTTTGGCGCGCAAGCGACGGTTCATGGNAGATTACGGATTGCCAGAAGGCGATGCGGATGTATTCGTGAATGATCCTGCGCTCGGNGANTATTTCGAAAGCGCTATNGGTGGAGTNAAAANCCCAAAAGGNGTGGCNAACTGGGTGATTAANAATTTGCAGGCCAAGTTGAGTGAGGTTGAATCTAGCTTGGCCGANGTGAAGTTTGAGGCGTCAGCCCTTGGTGAATTGGTTGGGCTGNTTGAAANGGGANAGATCAGCAGCCGTATTGCGCAGGAGGTTTTTGTCGAAATGTTTGAAACCGGTACGGCNCCTGCNCAGATTGTTGAGGAAAAGGGNCTTGCGCAGGTAAGCGACTCGGGTGAGTTGGAANCGATGTGTCGCGAGGTGATTGAAGCCAATCCCGGACCGGCGGATGATTTCCGAAACGGCAAGGAGGCGGCATTGAATTTTCTAAAGGGCCAAGTGATGAAAGCAAGTCGCGGAAAGGCAAATCCGCAAATGGTGGGCGAATTGCTGGCGACCATTCTTAAGTCATGATTTCCCAAAACAGAAAAACAGGGAGCGTTGGGCCCGGGAGTTCCGGGCTTTCTTTCTCTCTGCGGTAAAATGCTTGGCGATCTCAAATCCGTTCACTTCATCGGTATTTGCGGTACTGCGATGGCTTCGGTGGCGGCGGCGATAAAAGATCGCGGTGTTCGAGTTACTGGCTCAGATCAGAATGTGTATCCGCCAATGTCCACATTTCTTTCTGAGCAGGGCATTGAGGTGCGCGAAGGCTATCGCGAGGAGCATTTGGCGGATGCGCCGGAGCTTGTGGTGATTGGCAACGCCATCTCGCGCGGTAATCCTGAGGCAGAGGCGGTGCTTGATCGTAAACTTCGTTATTGCTCGTTGCCCGAGCTAATGAAGGAGACTTTTATCCGAGGTAAACGCTCGTTGGTGGTGACAGGCACTCATGGCAAGACCACCACCGCCTCATTGTTGGCTTGGGTTTTTGAGCACAGTGGGAGGGACCCCAGTTATTTCATTGGCGGCATCCCGGAAAATTTTTCACGCGGCGCCCGGTTCACAGATAGTGAATGGATGATCCTCGAGGGCGACGAATACGACACTGCATTTTTTGACAAGCGTAGCAAATTTGTCCACTACCTGCCCGAGGTGGCAGTGATCAACAATCTCGAGTTTGATCATGCGGATATTTTTGATGACCTTGGTCAAATCCAGCTCAGCTTTTGTCGGTTCATTAACCTCATTCCCCGCAGCGGTCTTTTGCTGGCCAATGGCGATGACGCGAACGTTGCGCCATTGCTTGAGAGTACACATTGCCCAGTGAATCGATTTGGGCTTAATGATGGTTTGCAAGCGATGGGTTTGCAGTATTCGGCTGATGGCTCAAGATTTGCAGTTGGTGACACAGAATATGCCATTCCAATGCACGGCGAGCTGAACGTGCGAAATGCGCTGGCGGTGATTGGTGTGGCGCGTCATTGCGGCCTGACGGCTGCGGAAATCCAATCGGGGTTTAGCACGTTCAAAGGCATTAAGCGTCGGATGGAAGTGCGAGGGGAGGCGAAGGGGGTGACGGTGGTTGATGATTTTGCGCATCACCCGACCGCTATTTCAGAAACGCTGAAGGCCCTTCGCGAACGATTCCCCGGCCGGCGGGTCTGGGCTATATTTGAGCCAAGGACCAACACAACNCGGAGGGCTGTTTTNCAAGGCGAATTGGTATCAGCATTGGTGGAAGCGGANCAGGTGGTGGTGGCGCAGATAGCGGGACTGGAGCAGATTCCGGCGAACGAGCGATTGGATCCGGAACGTTTAATGAGTGAACTGCGNNCGACAGGAACNGCNGCAGAGTACCTGCCGGACGTTGATGCGATTGTTGATTATGCTGCGAAAGAGGTNAACGAAGGGGATGTNGTTTGTNTCTTGAGTAACGGAGGATTTGGAGGAATCCACGAAAAGTTGTTGGATGCTATTTAGGTCGCGGCGGAAGTGGGATCCGCTTGGGGTTGTCGAGGGCGGTTAGGAGGCGGGATTTTACTTTCTTGAAAGCGGGGTTGTCTATGGCAGTNAGGCGTTCACGGGCAGATGNTGTGTTNCCCTCCTCAAGCTCGATCATGGCTAGCTGCAACTCGATCCACTGTTTTTGCAGGGGCGTCTTGGCAAGGCGTGTGGCGACCTGCCATGCGGTACGTGCTTGTTTGGGTTTCAGGGGGCTGAGGTCGAGGTGGGCCTCCGCCAAGTCTGCAGCATAATCGAAGTTAGACGGTGAGAGCTCGTGCGCCTTTTTAAAGTGTTTGAAGGCGAGTTGTGAAGTCGCCTCGGGGCTGAGATGCAGGAGCGGCGCGGCTTGGGTTTTATAAAGGCTGAGCGCAGTGGCGTAATTGTTGTGATAGAGGGATTCGCGAGGGGCAAGCTCGACGGCATGTTTGAAGTATTCCAAGGCATTCACGATTACCTTGGTGTTGGCGGTCTCAATGGCGATGGTGCCGAGGTGGTTCGCGAGGTTATTCCAGAGGGCGGCATTGTCGCTGTCCGTTTGAACGGCGCGGTGCCATTGATCAATAGCGCCTTGTTCATCGCGAACATTCTGGAGAAAGCTGGCATAGGCAGCACGGGCACGTGTGTGGTTGGGATGACTGGCGAGAAACTGCTCGTAGGCGACCTTGACCTTGATGAGTCGCTCACGACAGAGCCGGATGAAGTCAAACTGGAATGCTTTGTCAGTTTTTAGCTTGGCTCGGTTTTCATGGTGCCATTTTGCAATCTCCGAAAGGGTCTCGTTGTCTAGGGCGACAAGATTCTTATAGTCGCGCTCGATGGGGTTCATTACGGCCCGAGGCAGGGTCGTACGGCTTGGGGACGAGCCACGAAACCACGCGCAACCAGTGGTCCATAGGCAAAGCAGAATGCAGGTGCACCCGATGGGCAATCGCGGCATGGGCCTNACATTAGCAGGATAGATTGGTGGTGGCAATCGCGGGTGCAGACTGGACGATGGGGTGGTGTGTAATTAAGGTCGGCGGATGCCACTGGAGGATCATATTGGCGACATTTGCCGGAAAGCGCGTNTCCAGAACGGGACGGAGATGGCGGCGGCTGCAGCGGCAGCGGGGGTTGATGAGGNCTTGCTGCATGTGTTTGAGACGGATGGGCCGAGTGCTGCCAAGGTAAACGTGGGAGCCTTGGCTGAATTATTGGGATTGGATGTTGCAAAGGCGGAGCGGGTAGCGAACGGATGGGAGCCGGNGGCGGNTGACCTGTCTGCATGGCGCGAATTGCGAGTGGTGACTACGGCGGAGGGGTTTGA
This sequence comes from Verrucomicrobiales bacterium, assembly GCA_002724615.1. GTDB lineage: Bacteria > Verrucomicrobiota > Verrucomicrobiia > Limisphaerales > UBA1100 > UBA6614. The sequence goes on from PBPF01000063.1 coordinate 9,761, forward strand.
GGTTAACAGTTTTATGGCTTGGGATCCGGATACGCGAGCGGCGGTGATTTTTGACACGGGATGGTTTGCAGATGACTTGTTCGTACTGGCAGATGAAAACGAACTGGATGTGGGGCACTTGTTTATCACCCACATGCATGGTGATCACGTTGCTGCCTTAGGGGACGTGCGGAAACGGTGGCCAGAGATTATTCTTTTATCCAACAACGCGGGTGCGCCGGAAAAGAACCGGGTGCGTCCNGGGGAGACGGTGGCAGTCGGTGGTTTGACAATCACGGCGCGATTGACGCCAGGGCATGCGGATGATGGAGTGACATATGTGGTGGGAGGCTGGTCAGGCGATGCGCCGGCGGTGGCGGTCGTTGGGGACGCGATTTTTGCGGGATCAATGGGCAAGGACTTCAACACGCCGGAACTGGCTCGTGAAAAGGTGCGGNAGGAGATCCTGTCTCTGCCGAGCGAGACATTAATCTGTCCAGGCCACGGGCCTTTGACGACGGTAGGCGAGGAATTGGAAAACAACCCGTTCTTCAGTTGATCTCCGGCGTGTTTGCCTTGACTGAGGTTAGCGACGGGGGATAGGTTCCGCACTCCGCGAATCATGCGACACACGANNTNAGTGCTAGTGGAAAACAAGTTCGGCGTGCTAACGCGTGTGGCGGGCATGTTCAGCGGTCGCGGGTATAATATCGATTCTCTAAACGTCGCGCCGACACACGAGACGGAAGTGAGCCGAATGACGCTTGTGACGCGTGGCGATGACGCGACGCTGGAGCAAGTGGTCAAGCAGTTGAACAAGCTGGTGAACGTGTTGGAGGTAACCGATTTCAGGGATTACGAATATGTGGATCGTGAGTTGGTGCTGGTGAAGGTCAAGGTGGACGGTAAGTCGCGGTCAGAAGTGATGCAAATCACGGATATTTTCCGCGCAAAAATCGTGGATGTTCAGCCGAAGAACATGACCATAGAGGTCACGGGCAATGAGAACAAGGTAACGAAGTTTATCGAGTTGATGGAGAACTTTGGTGTACTGGACCTGACGCGGACGGGCAAGGTAGCCCTGCCACGCAGTTGAAGGATTTTAAATATGGCAGCAAAAGTATACACGGATAAGGATGCGGACCTGCGGGTTCTGAAGGGCAAGACGTTGGCTGTGCTGGGCTTTGGAAGTCAAGGGCATGCACACGCGCTTAATTTGAAGGAAAGTGGATGCAAGGTGATCATCGGGCTCTACAGAGGCAGTAAGTCGCGCAAGGTGGCAAAGCAGCACGGGCTGGAGGTGTTCGACACGGCGGAAGCGGTGAAGCGAGCGGACGTGATCATGGTTGCGTTGCCGGACACAAAGCAGGCATCGGTGTACAAAGAGGATATTGAGCCGAACTTGTGCAAGGGCAAGTCGCTGCTGTTCTCGCACGGTTTTTCGATTCACTTCAAAACCGTGGTGCCCCCCAAGAATGTTGACATAATCATGGTGGCGCCGAAAGGCCCGGGGCACATCGTTAGGCGGCAATACGTTGAGGGGAAGGGAGTACCATCGTTGATTGCAGTGCACCAGAACCCGAGTCGGCGGGCAAAGAAGATTGCGCTGGCGTGGGCCAAGGGCATCGGCGGAACGCGTGCAGGTGTGATTCAGACGACTTTCGAAGAGGAGACGGAGACAGACTTGTTTGGTGAGCAAACCGTGTTGTGTGGAGGCGCAAGTGCGCTTGTTCAGGCGGGATATGAGACCTTGGTGGAAGCTGGGTATCAGCCAGAAATGGCATACTTTGAGTGCCTTCATGAACTGAAACTGATTGTGGACCTGATGAACGAGGCGGGCATCAGTGGGATGCGTTTTTCGATTTCCGAGACAGCAAAATGGGGTGATGTGAGTGTGGGCCCAAAGATTATTGACGCCAGCGTGAAGAAGCGCATGAAGACAGCGCTCAAGGAAATCCAGAACGGGAAGTTTGCCAAGGGCTGGGTGAAGGAATACGAAACGGGCTATAAACGTTACAACAAACTGCTAAAGGATGGCGAAAAGCACGGTATAGAAAAAGTCGGCGGACGCCTTCGTGGACTTATGCCGTGGATGAAGAAGCGGAAAGTAAAGGGTGCGCAGGCTGCGTATTGATGCACAGGATTGGTAACAAAAAAGACTGGATATCGTCTGCAACGTGGCGTAATTTGAAATCAATGAAGGGGGTTGGCAAATACAGTTTGGCGATGATTGTGGTACTGACTTTGTGTGTCGATGCGACCGGTCAGGATGCGCCGAAGAAGGATGAAAATGGTGCGCCCGCCAAGGAATCAAACGGTACCACGGCCGCAACCGATCAAAATAAAACAGCTCCCGCCAAGGATGCGAACAAGACAGCTCCCGCGGGGGATGCTATAGAGAAGCCGGTGGAGGAAGAAAAGACCGCTGACGATGCCGTGCCAAGTCCCGAGAAAAAGCTCCCTGACATACCTCGGCATGGGAACGTGGACTTCAACGAGTTTATACGCAGCAATCCCTTCGGTCTGGCGGTGGAAAAGAAAGCGCCACCCAAGCCTCGCACTGTAGTGCAGCCTCGCAAGCCCGCGGTGCGCCTGACCGGCATGTCTGTTATAGGCGGCAAGAAGCGGGTGGGATTGGCGATCAAGGTGCCAGGTGCTTCCAAATGGATAAACCAGCGCTTGGGCGAGGGTGACAACCCGAATGTTGAAAGCAAAGCCAACGGAGTGAAGATCATAAAGATCGATGCCGAGCGTGGCGAAGTGACTGTTCAATTCGAAGTCGACAACACGCAACAAACCTTTGCCTTTGATGAAGATGAGGGTGGCAGGACGTCGCAAAGTTCATCAAGGAATTCCCGTAGCACCCGACGAAATGTCAGGCCTTCGGCTACCACCACCAAGCCGAGCAAACCGGAAAACACCACTCGCCCGCTGCCGTCTTCTGGCGATAAGAAGAAGGGCTCCAAGCTGGTTCCCCTTCCCAAACGCAGGGGTAGTAGCTTGGACTTGCCGCGACCGACTATACAGATTCATGGTCAGCCGGTGTTTGATGAAAAAGCTCAGACCAAGTACATTGTTGCCAGCCAGATAGGTACCCAGCGCGAGTTTCCTCTGGGCGTTCGTGCTGCTGAGCCTCCCATCGACCTTCCTGCCGTTAAGCGCTGACCGAGCAAGGCGCTAATATTGCGCTGCTCATCCCGTGGATGATCTTCTTATCTGCTGGGCAGACTGTTGCCATAACGCCACCTAGCTTGACTTCCGGCTTTTCCCCATTACCGACGAAATAATACGGACAAAGCCGAACGCGCCCATTCATTATCCTAGATTCATCGGCTTCAAAGTCGAACCACTCCTGTTCCACGCGTCGTGGCTTGTGAAATTGCTGTAGAATAAAAGGCGATTGGCCAAATTCATCCAATGCTTGGTCTACTGCCTCCGCCCATTCTGCCTGTGGCAAGTCGATCCCCATGTGCACACTCCTCGCTCCCCAGGCGTCATTTGAGAATCCAGATTTTTTTATGACCAAACTGCGCTCCCTCTGCGAGAGTCCACGAAGTTGAACCCAACTTGTTAAATCAAGTCCTGGTAATGCCGCATGCGGAGGTAGGGGCGCGGGATCCATTACCCATCCGCGTGGGACATGGTCGCGCATTAAGCGAAAGAAGCCGCCTCCCAGTTCTCGTTGCCAAAATTCGGTCAAGTTTCCGTTCCATAATAGCGCCAGCAACATCTTCTCTTCCAAAAAAGGTTTTGGTGGTGGGGTTAAAATGATTTGGCCCGAAAGCATGTCGTCCTGCAGTTTATTCCAGTAACTGATATTTTTGAGATCAAACAACTCAAAAAAGCGATAAACCGAGTCTCCATCCGACCAGCAAGCATCCGCTGTCTCATGCACCGAGAATCGTGAATCAAGTGCCGAGCAAATCCATTCCATTTCTGGTTGGTATGTTGCGGATTCATCGGAGACCATCACGCGAACATTTCCATCAGGCCGGAAAATGCCGTCGAACCCATTCGTCATACCCGAGGTGCCACCGATTACTTCAAATCCGACATTTGTATAGGCGCGATTTAGCCATGCGGTTAGGCCAATACCTCCCGGAACACTGTCCAATTCAGTGATCGACCAGCCATTTTCTGTCAACAGGATGTCCGGGCGGATCACATTCGGGAGTGCTGACTTCAACTTTGTTTCTCCCTGAATATTTATAAGCGAATCGGGTTTGCCCATGTTGAGCCAATGTGCAATCCAATCAGGTAGTTTTCCGGAGCAGCTGTGATGGTATAGGAGATTGGCGGTTTGGTAAAAACGCAGGAGAACGCGCCCCAGTTTTTCCAAGTCTTTCACCAGCGTGCTTGGGAGTGTGAACGGCGAGGTGGCGATGCGCCATTTGTGGCCCTGAAACAGTCCGCCTTCTGGAAGCTGTTCGCGAATTAATTGAGCCCGTTCGGCGGCGACCCTGTTATCCATGTTACTCACGCACCAAGCCATCGGCCATCCCCAGCCATTTGTAACTGGTCAACTCTGCCAAGCCCATGGGGCCTCGCGCACCGATCTTGTCTGTGCTGATGCCAATTTCTGCCCCCATCCCGAACTGGCCACCGTCGGTAAATCGCGTGGAGGCATTCCAGAAAACTGTCGAGGCATCGATTTCGTTCTGAAATCTGGCAGCCGTCGCTGCGTCATCAGTGACGATGGTTTCCGTGTGGCCGGAGCCGTGTTCATTGATATGTTCTATCGCGCCGTCAATGCCGTCCACCACGCGTACGGCGCAAATGAGGTCAAGGAATTCAGTATTCCAATCTTCGCTTGTCGCGGCTTTTACGCCATTGCCAAGGATGCCCATGGCTGTTTCATCGACACGTAGCTCTACTTCCTGCATTGCATCCGCCACGAGTGGTAATAATTGTGGGGCGATTGCTTCATCGATCAGAAGTGTTTCCATCGCATTGCAGACGCCGGGTCGATGTGTCTTTGAATTCACGGCAATTGCAACTGCCATATCGGTATCCGCTGTGCCGTCAATGTATACACTGCAGATCCCCTTGTAGTGCTTAATGACAGGCACGCGTGAGCATTCAGCCACGGCCCGAATGAGTCCCTCGCCGCCACGCGGGATACATAGGTCAACAAGCTCTGTGCGGGAAAGCAGTTCGGGGATGGCTGCGCGGTCTGTTGTGGGCACAACCTGGATGGTGTGCTCAGGAAAATCCGCCGAGGTATGGCATCCTGCCTCTACCATGATTCGAGCAATCACTTGGTTGGAGTTTAGAGCCTCCTTGCCGCCGCGTAGGATGGTGGCGTTGCCAGACTTGAAGCACAGGCCTGCGGCGTCTGCAGTCACGTTGGGCCGCGATTCGTAAATAATAACCACAACACCAATAGGCGTGCTGATCTTTCGAAGGATGAGTCCATTCGGTCGAGTGCGTTCATCGAGTACACGCCCCACAGGATCAGGCAGCTCAGCCACTTCCCGCAAACCAGTGGCCATGCCTTCGATGCGGGCATCGTCCAGCAGCAGGCGATCCATCATGGCTTGGGAGAGGCCCATCTCCCGGGCTGTATCCATGTCTTTTGTGTTAGCGGTCTGGATTTCTTCGGCATTCTCCGATAAGGCATTGGCCATGGCCTCAAGGCAGGCGTTTTTGTCGTCTGTCGACATGCGTGTGAGCAGGCGAGAAGCGCGTTTTGATTGGCGGGCCAAGCCGGTCATTTGTTCGGTCATGCTCATCGGAAGGTAGAGTTTACGACAGAGCACCCGCATGCAAAAGGGGGAATTCGCCAATCCAGACAAGTGTTCCAGTCNGCACCCCATCGAACCATGGGATCAAGTCAGCCGCTGCCATGTGAATGCAGCCCTGTGATCGCGGGCGTCCGAGCCAGCGTTCATTGCCAACACCGTGAATGTAAATGTAACGGCCAAATGAATCCACATTGCCGCCGTTATTAAAGCCGGGCTCCATCCCGTCCAGCCACAGGATGCGGTGTGCGATCTCGGCTTCGGGNTGTCCCTGCCATGTCAGGCCAACAGGCTGGCGNGCCTTAAAGATGGTTCCCTTTAATTGGAAACCACCAATTTTTTGAGCGATTCGATGCAGGCCCAGCGGTGTCTTGAGGGAATTTATTTGTTGGCCCGTGCCGCTGCGAGCTGTGGAAACGCGGAATATGTTTTCGGTCGTGTAAAAGGGAAAGCCACCGGCCTGTCCTCCTTGTTGCTGTAAAAGCAGTCCAGCTTGTGCCTGGGTGGACACGAGCAGAACCTGCGGCGTCGGTGGNACCATCAGTCGTCTGCAGGCGTTTGCAAATGCCGTGATGCCGTCGGTCATTTGGGGCGGAGGTTTGNGAGCGGGAAAAACATTGTGTCGTTACCCTCGCCAAGGTGCANNCCGTCTTTTTCCCAGCGAAGCTTGCCCCATGATCTTGCGCCTTCTGACTGGTCCTTCACNAGGCCGAGATGGTGTTCAGCNGTAAACTGTTGCTTGCCGGGATCGCGGCCAATGTAGACCTGCAAGCGAGCGGCGAGTCCGCGAAAGTCATTGGACATATACGGAACGAGATAAACGTGAGCGCAATAGGCGGGCGTCTCATGGATTCCGTCGCTCCACTTCACAGCGACGGTGTCGCCGAGTGTCAACGTATTCTTGCGTGCTGTGAGTACTGCGCCAGTGCCATATCCNATGAGCAGGCAGGCGAATGCGATCAATACATACTCCGGAAGTTTTTCGGGCAGCGCCACGTTAGAGTTCCTTAATGAGAATCCGTGAGTTACGACCATTGCGNTCGTAATCCTCCCTTCGTGCTGGAGGGAGGTCGTCGGGTGTGCCTTCCTGAAAGTCNGCCTTTTTTTGGAAATAGTGAAAAGCCTGCGTAGACAGGGTTACAAGCCGTTGGGCGCCGTTATTTGCAGCTTGTTTCTCAATGTATTCCACGAGTTTGAGGCCGATGCCCTTATTGGCGTGAGCCTCACTAACAAACAAATGCATTAGCTCGGCCGTCTCATGATTATCGAATTGGCGAAGCGCGACGCAGGCAATGGGGTTACGGTCAATTTCGAAAATGAAATAATCGTTAATGTGCGCGTCAATAGTATCGCGTGTGCGGCGGGCCAATTCATCGGTGTCCATGGCGTCGCGTGTGAGGTTGAAGATGCTAGGAGCGTCCTTTTTACGCGCAGCTCGAATCTGCTGATATTCATTGGCGTAAACCAGCGTCCCAATGCCATCATTAGAGAAAACCTCGGCCAGCAGTCCTTCGTCCACCCGGCCATTAATCACATGCACACGTGGTACGCCACCGGCACAGGCTTCAACGGCATGGCGTGCCTTGGAAAGCTGCTTTGGATCGAAACGGTTTTCCTGCTGCAGTGCATCCTCTAGCTCGCTGCAAAGCACTTGGCGCATCAATTGATCNTCAAGTCGAAGGCCGTCTTCATTAGTAACGTAGATGAGCTTGATGGCTTCAACGGACTTGGCAACAGCAAGGGCAATCGCATCAGAATTCACGCGGAAGGTGTTGCCTTCACCATCAAACCCGAGCGGCGGAATGACGGGCGTGATGCCTTCAGCCAAGAGGGTTTTGAGCATGGGAACATCAACGCGCTCAACTCGGCCGGTGTGCTGTTGGTCAACTCCACCAATGATGCCGCGAGGATGGGCGACCACCGCGTTGGCACTGGCGGCGCGCTGGTCGCTTATGGATAGGCCCTCGAGGATTTCATGAGTCAACCGGTTGGCGGCAGTCATGGCCAGATCGAGCGTGGTGTCGTCGGTAATGCCGGTTCCATCGAGATCGCTCGGTGTCTTGCCCTGTTCCTTCGCCAATGTGTTGATTTGTGCGCCTGCACCGTGGACGAGCACTACCTGAATGTTCAGCGACCGCAGNACAGCAATATCCAGCAACAAGTTATTGAAATTGACATCGGTCACCACGCTGCCATCNGCACTAATGACAAACACTTGATCCCGAAATCGCGGGATATAGTGTAGGATGCCTCTTAGGTCAGTCGGTTTCACGTTTGCTGGTTGTTGACTAATGCTTTTGGCGGCCATTGAAAATGTTAATTCTCGGAGTGGCCGAGAACTTGGCAGAGAGATTGGTGGCATCGTTGATTCTCGAGATCGGTTCCGATGGTGAGCCGAACCCATTCCGANAACCCATATCCGCCAAGTGGNCGAACGATCACGCCCAGTTTTTCCATTTCGGCAGAAACGGCTGTGCCATCTCCCACATTGACCAGGAGAAAGTTGGCATGGGAATGTTGATAATCGATGTGAGAATTTTCCAATGCGTTCTCGAAGTAGATGGAGCCTTTCCGGTTTTGTTCTCGGGATAACTGGATGTGCTGCTCGTCTTCCAACGCCGCAATGGCCGCGGCTTGAGCCATTGCATTAAGGTTGAACGGCTGGCGCACCTTTTCCAATGCGGCAATGAATTCCGGATGGCCCATTCCGTAGCCAACGCGCAGNCCAGCAAGGCCATAGATTTTGGAGAATGTACGCATCAGGATGAGGTTTGGATGGTTGCCGGAGCGGATGCGAGGCAGCAGATCGATGGAGTCTTCTTGGTACTCAATGTAGGCTTCGTCCATTACCAGCAGCACGTCAGCTGGCATACCGTCGATGAGTTGCTCCACCTCAGCGCGACTGGCGATCGTGCCAGTTGGATTGTTTGGATTAGCCACAAACACGGCTTTGGTTTGGGGCGTAATCTTGGCAAGCATGCCAGGCAGGTCATGGCCAAGCCCTAGAGCGGGGACAGTGTTGACTTTCGCTCCCATCATTTTAGCGACGATGGGATAGATGGCGAAGCAGTATTCAGAAACAACAATTTCATCACCGGGTCCAAGCAAGGCGTGAGCGATAAATTCGATGATCTCGTTTGAGCCGTTGCCGAACACTAGCTGGTTAGGTTCAATCTCTAATTTGTCTGCCAATTCTTTGCGCAGGTAAAACGCATTGCCATCAGGGTAACGGTGCATTTCCCCTGCGGCATCGCGCATGGCCTGTACTGCGAATTGAGAGGGACCAAGGGGGTTCTCATTGGAAGCTAGCTTAATGAGTTGGTCCGGCGGGGAACCGATATCGCGGGCTACCTCTTCTAGCGGACGGCCCGGGTGGTAGACGGGCAGGTCGCGTAACGTTGGGTTGAGTTGGTCTGGCAGGGCCATGTTAACCAAGCCAGTTCGTTCGGCTGGACTTACCCACTTCGGTGATTTCTCCCGATGAATTGCGGGCGATATACCAAGTGACGCTCGCTACTGTGAGGAATGTACCCGCCATCACCGTGGTGATCACCCAGCTGGGGATTGCGCCCACGGCCAGCGCATTGTAGAAGGAGCCAATGGAATTGATCGTGCCACCTTCCGGCGGGTGGATAAGGATCTTGGTAATCCAGGCGGTGAGCACGATGGTAATGATGAAGGCGTAGTTGCGCTTCAGGCGTCGGCCGATGGATTCAAACATGCTGATCTTGAACGCGGGCACCAGCAGGTCTTCTGCCACCAGTTTGCGCCAGTTGCCCTCCAATTTTGGTTTTTCTTGCATGATTACCGGCATTAAAAAATGTGCCTCAAGCATGCGCACGCGTGCGCGAAAGGCATCGTAGAAACGGTAACGACGCGCCTCGATCCACAGCATCATTAGTACGATGGCGAGGTTGAAAAAAAAGATAAGGTGCGGAACAGAGCTAAATGAGAATGCTACAGTGAAGATCGTACCAGTGGAGGTGATTGCCCAAGTGGTGGTGGTATCCAGTCGCTGCCTCCAGACCATGATGCGCCCCACCTCGCCGCGATAGAAGTGTGCCATCGCGGTGGTGTAATCCTGACTGTAGACCGGCTTGGGTCGGGTCTCAGTCTCGGCCTCCTCCAGCAGGAGATCCTCGTCGAATGCGGGCATGCGTTCACCATAGCACAGAACGGCTTTTCGGGGAAAGCCAAATGAGGCCGCTATGCTTTAAGAACAAGGTCGCGCGCCTGCCGGATGAGGTCGAGGTCGCGGCGAAGGTCTGCGAATCGAAATGTGGGCAACCCGCTTTGGTCTTGTCCAAGCAGTTCGCCAGGCCCGCGCAGGCGCAAATCGGCCTCGGCTATCTCGAAGCCATCGTGGGTGTTCACCAACACTTCAAGTCGCTCGACTGACTCTGGGGAATCCACACCCGTGATCATAATGAAATGAGCATCCTGCTCGCCTCGCCCAATACGACCGCGCAACTGGTGCAGTTGAGCGAGCCCAAACTGTTCGGCATTCTCCACGAGCATGAGGTTGGCATTTGGTACATCCACACCAACCTCGATCACGGTGGTGGCTAACAGCACGCGGATGCGGCCCTCGCGAAATCCATCCATCACAGCCTCTTTTTCTGTGGCCTTGAGGCGTCCGTGAAGTATGCCGATTGCGTGCGGCTGAAACGCCTTGGCCAATTTTTCAGCTTCGCGCGTGACGGCCTTTACGTTGTCATCAGCATTGTCAACGCGCGGGAAGACGACGTATGCCTGCTTGCCGGCGTCAAGTTCGTTGTTGATGAAATCGACAATCTTTGGCCAGCGTTCTGCAGTGCGTAGGTGTGTTCGTACTTGGCCGCGGCCGGTCGGCAGCTCGCGGATGGTGGAAATATCGAGGTCACCATAAAGCGTTAGCCCGAGCGTGCGAGGAATCGGTGTGGCGGTCGTGACCAGCAAGTGGGGGTAATCGCCTTTTCGAAGAAGTTCGTTGCGTTGCTCGACACCAAACTTGTGCTGTTCGTCAATTGCCACCAGTCCAATATTGTCCAGTTCGAAACGTGACTGAAAAAGTGCGTGAGTGCCTACCACTAATAAGGGATTGCCTTTGTTAAGGAGAGTGGGATGCGTGTCGACTTCATGATGACTGCCGGTTTGCATGGCCACCTGGAGTCCGAGCGGCTCGAACCATTGTCGGAAGGTGTGCCTGTGCTGCTCGGCTAGAATCTCAGTAGGAGCCATTAGCAGTGCGTTGTAGCCGCTTTCAAGCGCTTTTAGAATTGCCATGGCGGCCACGACCGTCTTGCCGGAGCCCACGTCACCTTGGAGAAGGCGGCGCATGGGTAGGTCTGTGCTGAGGTCGGTAGTGATCTCCTTAATGACGCTGGATTGAGCTGGGGTGAGTTTAAACGGAAGTGCTTCCGTAAAG
>PBPF01000007.1 GCA_002724615.1 Verrucomicrobiales bacterium
ATCGATAGTTCCGGCAGCATGGGTGGTGAGAAATACACGATGGTTAAGCAGGCACTGATGAAGACACTCGACAACTTGGATACATCAAAGAGCTTTTACATCTATTTTTATGACCACCGTACTGAAAAGATGGGTGACGCCGATATGTTGCCCGCGAACCAAGGCAACAAGGATCGCATCAAAGCTTGGGTGAATGATTTTGCTTTAATGGGTGGTTCAACGGATCCTGCAGGTGCATTGCAGGATGTGTTTAGCACCAAGAACCCATCCACCATTTGGTTGCTGACTGATGGACACTTCAATGGATTCGATGCCAATGGGGTAATTGACTACGTTAACTTGATACGCCAGATGAATCCCGGCTCAAAGGTCCGCATAAACACCATCGGTATCGGCCGGTCGATGGGTGCGGTTGACAGCCGGCTTGCCGTCATCGCACAGGAGAACGACGGTACTTACACTTTTTACGACGCCAGCCACTGATGCAAATAGGAGGAGTCATGAAAAAACAAAGACAAAGAGGGGCGGTATTGATTGTCTCTTTGATTATGTTGGCTGTGGTAACGTTTATTATCGTCGCGTATCTGGCATTTGCGCAGCGTGAGCGGGCCTCAGTTAACATGAGTTTAATTAATACCGAGACTCGGTTCATCCTGGATATGGGCACCGCCGTTTCTCAAGCCGTAGTCTCTCGCAAGGTGCAGGAATATGAGAACTACCAATTAATAGTCTCTAAGAACACTGACGGAGCAAATCAGGAAAACGTGCCCTTGTCCGAGGGGGATCTTGTTGCCTATGCCGCCGGTGGCCTTCGGATTGATGCTCGTGCGCCCGTGTATTTCGATAACGACGGGGATGACGTAAACGACGAGTTTCGTTTTTCTCTAGACCTCAACCGTGATGGGGCACACACCCCTCACCGGCTCTCCGACGGCATCGGTGATCCTCACTGGATTGGTGTACTTGAGGATCCCTCTGCGCCTCATGGTCCGGACAACCAGTTTGTCGGTCGCTACGCATATATGATCGTGCCGGCCAGCAAGACTTTGGATTTTAATCACATCCACAATTGGATGAAGAACACCAAGGGAGAGGGTTTTATTCGTGGTCCGGGGCAGTCACATCTCGACCTTAATCTTGCTGGCACCCTGCGTGCCGCTAACATGGATTGGGCCTACGATTATCGTCCTGGTGTCGCCAGTTCATCACAGGGGCCGGCCTTTGCTGATGCAGCCTCCATTCTCACACATCGGGTTAACGCCGGAAACATTTTCGATATATTCGACCTCTATCACCCACATCGAGGTGCGCTAAAGCCGCTCCCAGCCAACGCAGGTCATCCTGGTCTTACTAGTCGTTTGGAAACCGCTGGAGGCCATTCCTTTTATGACCTTGCCGCCTCCATTAGCACAATCACGCAACCGCCCCCCGCCGGCAAGGTGAACCTTAATATATTCCTGAACCCACGGGTTGTTGTGTTTAACAATGGCATTGCGATTGGCCCCGGCCTTAGCGCGGGGGATATACAGCTGACCACGTCGCATGGCATGACCAACGGTGCGCGCGTTAATCTCTTCAGTGATGCCGCTCAAATGCCTGTAATTATTTCTGATCCACGTTTCCCTGACGGCCGTCGCGTCTCTCCCTATGACCGCTTTTATGTGCAGACCAATCCGGACAACGAGCAAGTCGTTAAACTGCACCATGAATTTACTCTCAGTGATACTGGCGGAGGGCAGTTCAGTCGGCCGGTGGTTTTCAAGAATCTTGGTGAGTTCCCCGTGTGGTCTGGTGTCAACCCCATCAGCGGAAAGCAGATGCATTACGCTCGAGGTGATATTGTGCGTATGGGGATTCCGGACGAGGATGGCAATGTTAATCCTAAACTAATGATTGCCGTTCGTAACCACTCGGCACCCGCCGACATGTCCGGCTATCGTATAGTAGATGGGCAACTGGTTACCTCCAGCGGTATTCCAGATTGGGAAGAATCCGCGTCCCCCACTGCTCCTACATTCTTTTTGGATCGCACAGAAGAGATGTATGAAATTGTACTGGCGCGCTTGCTTAAAGGCAGCCCCGGCACGCCCGATGAGATAGTTCGTTTCAAGGCAGATGGAATCCATGCAGATTTCAACATACATGCTTATGCNGATAAAAAGAGTGGTGCTGTCGATCCGAACGATCCCTTTGCTGGACTNTTTGGAGGGGGAGNNAACCCNTTTGCCGGCGGTATATTCAATTGGCCNCCNAAGGCTCAGGCCGCCGATGTTAAGTTTAACCCGGAAGTCCGTAGGTTGATGCAGTTAGCCGCCAATATTTGTGATATCTATACTCCAGACTCATACCCATCCATTTTTCGGCCNGTGTTTGAAAAGGACGAAAAGACCGGCGAATGGATGATCCGTCNGTTTGTCCATGAACCCAACAGTTCATTTCTTGCTCGTTTTCCCGCTCNGGATGANCCGTCGGAATTAATGGTTAACTTGCCTATTTCAGAGACTCTCTCCTATGCCCGATTGGGCCGTTTGGATTTTACCGGCATCCCTCGTGCAGTGCCTTTGGCTATCGGTGTCAAGCAGGCTTGGGGTATGAATCAGAATTCGCTGCCCCCAATGATTAACGAAATTTCGGTTATGCCTCTCCTTAAGTATGATTACAAAAATAGAAGGATTCAGCCGTCACTGCGACTTTACGTGGAAACCCGNAACCCGTCCGGTGCGGACGGTGGGCTTCAGCTGCAGATACTTCGGGCATATTCCGGGAAGGGNACCGCCGTCTCTCACAGTCAACAAGGCATTAGCTTTTCGCATCCCGATGCNTCTTCGGTAAATCGTCAGGTTGATTTTTTGAATGAATTGGGTGTAGTGCAAGCCAATCCCTCGGTAATCCCTCTCGAAGGAAACCAGTTTGCAGCNAACGTTTTCGAAGCTCCTTTAAGGGAAGTCAGCCTNGGAGGAGGCTTGGGNAATCCCACCATGCTGCCCATATCCGACCGCTCTGCTTGGAATCTCGCAGGATATCTTGACTTAGAATTGGCAATTGTCGCTCCGNTGGGTGACGGACTGCGTGACCGTCTTGTGGANCACTGCAACCTGCGGCTTTTTTACCGTTCTGGCACTGGAATCCAAATTCCATCCTGGAGCCAAGGCCGCGCCTATAAAGCGGGAGATGAAGTGATTCATGCGATTACAAAGAAACGGCATTATTGCATTAGCGATCATACTGCGATGATTGATGATCAGGTTAAGAATAACCTTAATCAGGTTACTGGGCTGGACCCCGCCAAATGGGCCTGCGCGGAATGGACTGCCGACACATTTTACCAGCAGGGGCAGATTCTTATACATCGTGCAGATGTAAACACGCGCCTATACAAGGTTTTGCAGCCATTCCGGGCAGGCGGTGACCCGTCTTTTAATGTTGGCTCTCTAGCTCTCTATGGAGGCAATGCGGCGGAAGTTAGCTTTCAGGTAAATGACCCGATCATGAATGGGCAGGAGATGGATTATCTTGATTACTATAACGGGGTGGGCCATGGAGAATCGGTGCCTGTGAATCAGGCTCCCAATCAGGATTTTGTGATCACGAACTTTGACACGGGGGCCGATAATATTCAGCCAGCCAACATCAATCAGCCAAATAAAGCGCATTTGGCATGGTTAGGGAGCATCGGGAAACAGGAGCACACGTTCAAGGATCCCGGGGTGCGTGACGTCAATGACTGGATGTTTCAACGTGCTACCATGTCAAACCCGTTGCAAGGCGTGGGTGCGCTTGGTTTTGTGCATCGCGGGACGCCTTGGCAATCTGTCTATTTGAAATCAAATAGTTTGGGAAAATATCTGACATTGCCTGATGACAGCGAACAAGTTCAAAGATTTTGGAAAGAATGGGTTATAACGCGTTGCAGGCGTGGAATGGTTGATGGCGGTACATTGGAGCCAAGCATGCCTAATAGTCAGGGCCAATATTATGAAGGTGGTCAGACTTTTGCCATCGATGATGCGAGTGATACGCGATTTTCCGGCTGGAAGAAAACAATTCCATTAAATGACCATAAACTTCTGGAGGAGTTTTCGGCGTTGCCGGTGGATGGGCAAATCTCAGAAGAGGATGCGTCGCGAGGGCTTTTGTCCGTGAATCAGGAGCAACGAGCGGCATGGGCCGCCGCATTGAGCGGGGTGAGGATTGGGACGGGTGCCGTTGAGATGAATTCTGGTGCCAGCGTACTGGTCAGCCCATCGGACCCCAAACTTGGGCAAATTGTGATGGGAATCAATGACCATCGGAAGAGTACGCGTAGTTTTGCTGGTTCCAGTGCAGTTAGGCCTTGGAGACAGGTAACGGATGTGCTGGGGGTGCCTCAACTGACATCAGATTCGCCTTATCTGGATGATTTGAAACAACCGGCTGAATGGCATTACGAGGCCATACCACGCCAAATTCTTTCGTTGCTGCGTGTTGAGGAGACACCGTATTTCGTAGCATATGTTTTTAGTCAGTCGCTACGGCCAAAAGAACGCAAACGAGTAAATGACAAGTGGCTTATTTGGAATTATGAAGTAGTTGGTGAGGCCGCCGCCCGTACAGTTTTCCGTATTGATGGTGCGGAGGCTTGGGCAGATTACAGGGAGAATGGCGTGAAGAATGTCATAACTGCCATCCTTGCGAATCCTGGCGCGTTGGGTGGCAAGTTTCCGCCAAGCAAGCCATTGGCACCGCGAGTTGTGATCGAAAGTTACACGCCGATGACGACCCGGTGAGGGCGATGCTTGGATTACTGGCGTTCACGGGGTAGACTGCCGNTTTTGTCAATGGCGGCAAATGTCATCAGGATAGGAGGTGCGCGGGAGCATAACCTCAAGAATCTCACACTCGAGATACCTCGTGATAAGCTGGTTGTNGTGACCGGACTGAGCGGNTCGGGTAAGTCATCGTTGGCATTTGACACAATCTACGCTGAAGGNCAACGCAAGTATGTCGAGTCTCTTTCGGCCTATGCACGGCAGTTTCTGGATCAATTGCANAAGCCTGAAATTGATTATATNGAAGGCCTTTCCCCGACTATTGCCATTGANCAGAGAAGTGCGGGAGCCAGNCCGCGTTCGATCATTGCAACGACAACGGAGATTTATGATTACCTCCGGCTTCTATATGCACATATAGGGCAACCACACTGCCCGGATAGCGGTGAGCCCATGAGCCAGCAGACACCAACGGAAATAATCGCCAAACTCATGGAATTACCAGCGGGAACACGGCTCATGCTTTTAGCGCCGGTTGTGGAGCACCAGAANGGNGAGTTTCGTGATGTTATTGAGAAATTGGCACGAGAGGGATTCGTGCGTGCTCGCGTTGATGGTGAACTGGTGGAACTTGCGGCAAACACGCGAGTGAAAATGAATCCNAAGAAGAAGCATAACATCGAGGTTGTAGTTGATCGATTGGTGGTCGGAGATGATGTTCGCGCGCGTTTAGGCGATTCGGTTGAGACCTCGCTGAAATGGGGGAATGGGCGGGTGTTAGTGATGCAGCAGTCAGCAGCTGGGGCGCGGGATCAATGGGATGAAAAACTACATTCTACGAGAATGTACAGTGCGGCGACGGGGCGCAGCTTCGACACGCTTACGCCAAAACACTTTTCGTTCAACAGCCCATTTGGCGCTTGTGCAACCTGCCATGGGTTGGGCCAGAAATTGGTTTTTGATGAGGATCTGGTGGTGCCCGATCCGGAGAAATCACTGGCGAAGGGTGCCATTGCCCCGTGGAGGCGAGGTGGGCGGCGAATGATTATTTATTACAACAAGGTTTTGCGGACGTTGGTTTCTCACTATGGCCATTCGATGGACACGGCATTTGAGAAATTACCGGAAGAATTTCAGTCGGTGCTGTTGCACGGTTCTGGGGAAGNGGAAATTGAATTTAACTTCTGGCGAAGCGGGAAAACCAGCCGTAGCTTGCGTTCTTTTGAGGGGGTTATCCCGGGAATGCAACGTTTGATGCACGAAACGGAAAGCGAGTTTACCAAGAAACGTATNAAGGGATTTATGAGTAGCCAGCCATGCGATGCATGCATGGGGCGCCGTCTCAAGCCCGAGTTGCTGGCGGTAACATTGGGTAATGGGGTGCTCAAAAAAGTTCGGCGAGGGAGGAAAAGAAAGCCTGTCATTGATGGGCTTTCGATTATGGATGTGTGTGAGTTGACCGTTGAAAACGCGCTTCGGTTTGTTGATTCATTGGAGTTGGATGAATTTCAGGAAAAGATAGCGGAGGAAGTTTTGAAGGAAATTCGGCAACGACTGGGGTTTTTGGACAGTGTGGGGCTTGGGTANCTATCACTGGATCGTGAAAGCGGGACCTTGAGTGGNGGCGAGGCGCAGCGTATCCGTTTAGCCACTCAGATTGGCGCGGGACTGGTGGGGGTGATATACATTCTAGATGAGCCCAGTATTGGGTTGCATCAACGGGACAATGAGAGGTTGCTGCGTACTCTGCAGGGGCTTCGTGACTTGGGAAACACGGTGATAGTGGTTGAGCATGATGAAGACACTATCCGAGCGGCAGATCACCTGATTGATCTTGGGCCAGGCGCTGGTCGGCATGGTGGNGAATTGGTGGGGCAAGGCACGGTAGACGATGTGTCTAATTCTAAGAAATCGGTTACNGGCAAATATCTTCGTGGGGAATTTGAGATCAGTGTNCCCGAGAAGCGNGTGATGGCTGACCCAGATAAGGGATGGCTGGTAGTTCGTGAGGCTGAAGAAAATAANCTGCGGAAGATAGATGTGCGGTTTCCTTTGGGTTCACTATCCTGCGTGACGGGCGTGAGTGGTTCTGGCAAAAGCACGCTAGTAGATGACGTTCTGCGCCGGGCANTATATCGGAAGTGGCATGGATCAAAAGAAAGACCGGGAAAACATCGGGAAATTGAAGGTGTNCGCAACCTTGATAAGGCGATTGTCATAGATCAATCGCCGATCGGTCGTACTCCGCGGAGTAACCCCGCGACATACACAGGGGTGTTCACGCACATTCGGGATTTGTTTGCGAAATTACCTGCGGCCAAGGTGCGAGGCTATGGGCCTGGGCGATTTAGTTTTAATGTAAAGGGTGGTCGCTGCGAGAAGTGTCAGGGAGATGGCCTGTTAAAAATCGAGATGCATTTCCTGCCATCAGTTTACGTGACTTGCGAGGAATGTCAGGGACGGCGCTACAATCGCGAAACGTTGGAGATAAATTACAAAGGATTGAACATTGCGGATGTTCTGGACTTCACCGTGGACGAGGCGGCGATGTTTTTTCGTCAGGTGCCCCAGATTAATCATATTTGCATGACATTGGCAGAAGTGGGGCTCGGGTATGTTCGTCTAGGCCAAGCGGCTACGACACTGAGTGGTGGCGAGGCACAGCGGGTCAAACTGGCATCGGAACTGAGTCGCCGTTCCACGGGGCGCACACTTTATATCTTGGACGAGCCAACTACGGGGCTGCATTTTCATGACGTGGCGCGGTTGCTTGACGTGTTCTTTAAGTTGCGCGATGCGGGTAATACGCTAGTGGTGATTGAACATAATCTGGATGTAATCAAGTGCGCAGACTGGTTGGTAGACCTCGGTCCAGAGGGCGGTGATGGTGGCGGGCGATTGGTAGTCGAAGGCCCACCAGAAGTGGTGGCGAAATGCAAGCGGAGTCATACGGGGGAATTTTTGAATCGAGTCTTGCGGAAAACATGATGTAATGGAGGCGTGAGCTTGCGAGATCACAGATTGTTGGCGGTAATTGTGATGTTCATTGTCACGAGCGCTCTGGGGGCGACCGTGGATGAGATACGCACATTGCGTGGAGAAAGCCTATTTCGAGCGGCTGCACTTGCGTTCGCAGATCGCAACTGGAAATTGGCCGATAAATGGCTGGAGCGTTATTCCCGGGAACATCCAACATCAAAGAACTGGGTTAAGGCACGGCTAATGCGAGGTCAGTCTCTCTACATGTTGGGGGATTATTCCGGATGCCACTCATGGCTTAATGATGTGGTAGAGCGGAATATGGCCGGCAATCGGGCTTCTGAATTTCGATTC
>PBPF01000064.1 GCA_002724615.1 Verrucomicrobiales bacterium
AAACGCAACCCGCGCGTGCCGCATCTCATCGGCAAAAAACTCTCGCAAAAATACCGTTTTGCCGAGGGTTCCGCCTACCAACGACAGTCCCTGGCGTTTAACGACAAGCATCTCCCGGCACGCATCCAGCTTGCACAGGATCTCCTGAGGCTGGGGCAGGAGAAGGAAGGCTGGGCCATGGCCAATTCGGCGCATGACACCGATGGCTACGACGTGACCACCTTCAACCTCGTTACTTTAAAGGACACGCTCGACAAGTATCGCACATTGAAGAACGACGATTTCATCCTGCGCATGACGCCGCGCGAGGCGGAGATTTATGGGCCACGCGCGCTGGCACTTCTGCAACGAGCAAAGGACACGCTCTGCAAAAAGTATGGCCTCAAACTTGAACAGCCGACGACCGTGGAAATCTTCGCCGAGCAGAAGGACTTCGGGGTGCGCACCTTCGGCATGCCGGACAATCCCGGTTTCCTTGGCGTGTGTTTCGGCTGCGTCATCACCGCCAATAGCCCCGCCTCGCAAATGCCCGACCCGGCCAACTGGGAATCGGTTCTTTGGCATGAGTTTTGCCACACGGTGACCCTGGCGATGACCAAGAACAAGATGCCGCGCTGGCTGAGCGAGGGCATCTCCGTTTACGAGGAGCGTCAGGCCAACCCCGCGTGGGGCCAGTCGATGAACCCAAAATTCCGCGAGATGATTCTCGGTGGCGAATTAACGCCTGTCTCCAAACTCAGCGGCGCATTCCTCTCACCCAAAACCAGCGCGCATCTNTCGTTTGCGTATTACGAGTCGTCGCTGGTTGTGGAGCACATCGTGGACCGCTTTGGACTGGAGGCCATCCGAAAGATTCTGCGGGATCTTGGCGAGGGCGTGGAAATCAACACTGCCATTNCCAAACACACCGAGCCAATGGATAAACTGGAACCAGCTTTTGCCGCCTTCGCCAAGACGCGCGCGGAGGCGTTGGCACCCAAGCTAGACTGGACCAAGCCCACACCCGCTGACCTGAAAACCGGNNTGGAAGCCTTCGCCAANCGCCATCCAAANAACATCTACATGCTGCGCCGNCTCGCGCGCCAGGCATTAGCAGAAAAGAAATGGGANGCTGCGAAGGCACCTTGTCGCGAATTGATCGCCCTGTTCCCGCGCCAAACCGATGGCGACAATGCCTACGAGATGCTTGCTAANGCGCATCGNGAACTAAAGGAGTTCACCGAGGAACGCGCAGTATTGCANCGGTTCGCGGCNATGACGGATGACGCTTACGACGTCTATAAGCGACTGATGGAGCTNGCCTCGGAGGCAAAAGACTGGGCCGCCGTACGCGAAAATGCCGAACGTTCACTGGCNGTCAACCCGCTGCTCNCACCACCGCACAGGCATTTGGCAGAGGCCGCGGAAGCACTGAAGGAAAATGACGCAGCTATCGGCGCATGGCAAACCGTACTGCGTTTGGACCCGCGCGATCCTGCCGAGGCAAATTTCCGACTGGCACGACTNNTGCACGCAAAGGGTGCACCAGAGGCCAAGCGNCACTTGTTGATGGCACTGGAAGAGGCACCACGCTACCGCGAGGCATTGAAGCTGCTTTTAAAAATGAACGCGNAGGGCCAGCAATGAAGAAAATCGCAATAATTGCCAGTGTTGNGATGGTGGNGGTNNTGGGCGCGGTGTGGTTGCTGGCCCAGCCTGTGCCACGCAANCCCGGCCTCTTTCGCAATAACGCCCCTGACTGGGAGTTGAGCAAGACCATGCCGCACGANGTGTTCACCTTTGTGCGCATCCGTTACAGCAGCTACGGCGGGCGCGGGCGCAAGTGGGCCACCGACTATCCGGATGCTGATTTAAACTTCTCTTATCGCCTGCAGGAAATGACCTCAATGAAGGTGCATCCCGATGGCAAGATCATCCAGCTGACGGACAAGGAGTTGTTCGATTACCCGTTCGTGTATATGGCTGAACCTGGTGATCTGTATTTCAATGAGGCGGAGGTCGTGGCGCTGCGCAAGTATCTTTTAAACGGCGGGTTTCTGATGGTGGACGATTTCTGGGGCGGTTATGAGCTGGAAAATTTCTTGAATGAAATGAAGCGCGTGTTTCCGCCCAAGGATTACCCGAAGCAACAACCGCGCGAGTTGCCACTGGAGCACCCAATTTTCCATTGCGTGTTCGACCTGAAGGAAAAGCCGCAGTTGCCCTCCATCGGCATGGCCATGAGCGGTCGCAACTACGAACCGCGCAATCATCCCACCGATGACGGCGCCNTCGTACACTACATTGGNCTGCATGACGACAAGGGCCGANTGATGGGCATCATCTGCCACAACACCGACCTCGGCGATGGTTGGGAACGCGAAGGCGAAGACCCCAGGTATTTCCGTGAACACTCCGAGCCCAAGGCATACCCCATGGGTATCAACATCATCTACTACNCTTTAACACACTAATATGCCAACCGACACCATCNCCAACGACGCACAAACGGCCANTCAACTCACCGAGGGCTACGGGCGCATCACCAACGAACTGGGCAAGGCTATCATTGGCCAGCGTGAGGCCATCGACCAGATCCTCGTCGCGCTAATGGCCGGTGGCCACTGCCTGCTCACCGGTGCACCTGGNNTGGCCAAGACGTTGCTGGTGAACTCCATCGCCAAACTGTTCGACCTGAAGTTTTCGCGCATTCAGTTCACGCCCGACCTCATGCCNGCGGACATCACCGGCACCGAGGTGCTCTCGGAAACGGACACCGGGCGGCGCATGAGCTTTGTGCCGGGGCCGGTCTTCGCCAATATTGTACTGGCTGACGAGATCAACCGCACACCACCCAAGACACAGGCCGCACTACTCGAGTCGATGCAGGAATATCAGGTAACTGCCGCTGGCGAAAGACATGCGCTGGATCGGCCGTTCTTTGTTCTCGCTACGCAGAACCCAATCGAGATGGAGGGCACCTATCCACTGCCTGAGGCGCAGCTNGANCGGTTCATGTTCAACGTGGTCATCGATTACCTGCCAGAGGACGACGAGGTGGCCGTGGTGACCCAGACCACTGGCGCATCCAGCGACCCGATCGAGGCACTGTTCAACGGCGAGGACGTGATGCGCTTCAACGACCTTGTCCGCAAGGTACCCATCGCTGAAGATCTCACGCGTTACTGTGTGCGCCTCGCCGCCGCAAGCCGGCCCCACCGAGAAGGCGCGCCAGAGTTCGTCAACAACTGGGTCAGTTGGGGTGCCGGCCTTCGAGCCGCACAATTCCTCTCGCTCGGTGCCAAGGCCCGCGCGCTCCTTGAAGGCCGCGCTCACGTGACAACCGAGGACATCCAGTCGCTCGCCGCCCCCGTCCTGCGCCACCGCGTGCTTGTCAATTACCGTGCGGAAGCCGAGGGCATCTCCGCCGAGGGCATCATCGAGAAGCTCATTGAGGAAGTGCCCGCGCCATGAACGCCCCCTCCACCGCCGCGCAGGAGAGCTTCATTGACCCGAAAGCGCTCATGCAGATTCGCAACCTTGAGTTGCGCGCACGAGTAGTCGTGCAGGGATTCTGGAACGGGCTACACCGCAGCCCTTACCACGGTTTCTCCGTTGAGTTCACCGAATACCGTCAATACGTGCCCGGCGATGACCCACGCCATCTGGACTGGCGCGTCTATGCGCGGCACGACCGCTACGTCATCAAGAAATACGAGGACGAGACCAACCTCCGCTGCCACCTCATCGTCGACCAAAGCCGCTCGATGAACTTCGGCACAACCGGCTGGAGCAAGGCCGAGTACGCACGCACGCTGGCGGCCACGCTCGGCTACTTCCTCCACCTACAGGGCGACGCTGTCGGCCTACTGTCCTTCGACGGCAATATCCGCGAGTATCTGCCGGCACGTCATCGCCACGGCCACCTGCGCCAGCTCATGCTCGCGCTGGACCAGCCAGCAGAAGGACAGGGCACCGACCTTGGCCGCCCGTTGCGACGCATTGTGGAACTGGTGCATAAACGCGGACTGATGGTACTTGTCTCAGACCTGCTCGCGCCCCTGGACGAACTGGAGGAACACCTCGCCCAACTCACCGCCAGCGGACACGAGGTGGTGGTCTTTCGCGTGCTTGACCCCGAGGAACTGCACTTCAAGTCCGAACGCGCCGAACGCTATCACGATCTGGAGGACGACCGCGACCTATTCATCGACCCTGCCACCGCACGCGAGGGTTACTTGCGCCGATTCCGCGAACATGCCGATGCCGCCGAGAAACTCTGNGNGCGCCTAGGCATCGACTTCCGCCCACTCGCCACCGACGAGCCTCTGGATCGTGCGCTATTCGACTATCTCCAGCAACGTCAACTCCGCGGCAAACAGGTCCGGCGCCGCACGCAGTCCGCCGCATGAGCTTCCTCACCCCATGGTTCCTNCTCGGCGCACTAGCGGTGGCGGGGCCCATTCTCTTCCACCTCATCCGCCGCAGCACACGCCAGCGCAAGGAATTCAGCTCACTGATGTTCCTCAAGCCCACCCCGCCGCGCGTTACGCGCAAAAGCCGACTGGAAGACCTCTGGTTGCTGCTGCTGCGCTGCCTTGTCATTGCCGCGCTCGCGTTTGGCTTTGCCCGACCGTTCTTTCACGACACATCCAAACNTACCGGCCCCGACCAACGCATCGTCATTCTGCTCGATAACAGTGCCAGCATGCGACGCGACGGNCTTTGGGAAAAGGCGCTCGCCGAGGCCCAAGCCACCCTCGATGACCGCNCTGAAAACACGGAGGTCGCCCTCGCTCTCTTCAGCGATGCCACCCGTCCGTTGCTCCAGTTCAGTCAAACCAACGCGCCACCGGACTTGTTAAANGACATCCAGCCCGGCTGGGCCGCAACCCATCTTGACGACGCCCTTGCCAACGCGCGTGATTGGCTCGACGAGGCTGCCAGCACCAGCGGTGCGACACCCAGTCGCGACGTGATCATTCTCATCACGGATCTACAACGGGGCAGTCGCCAGCAATCCCTTGCCACGCTCAATTGGCCCGAGACTGGACCACGCGTGGAAATCAAGACGATCGCGCCCGACACAATCGGCAACACAGGCCTGCAACTCGTACGCAAGCGCGGCACGGCACTTGACCCCTTTGCCCCGCCACGTGTCCGAGTGGTTAACGATGCNCAATCAACCACGAGCGATTTTCAACTCGGCTGGCTGAAGCCGGNCAAAACCAACCTTGTCAACGCCACCCCCGTCACCGTACCGCCCGNCGACAGCTGGGCCATCACCGCACCAGAGATGCCCGACCAGAACTCAACATGGCAACTCGCGATCAAAGGCGATCCGCAACCCTTCGACAACCACCTGCACCTGGCGCCCATTGTGCCTGAGCANTTGCGTGTCCACATCTTTACCGACAAACCTGCAAATGANCAAACCACGCTACGATTCTTCCTCGAGAACGCATTCCGCGACGGGCCNTTAAAACAATTCGAAGTATTCATNCATGCTCCCGATGTCGGCGCGGTTGCGCTGGACGACCCTCGCGACCGTCTGGCCATCGTCACAACCTCGCTCAGCGCGCCCACGGCGGCGGCCGTGCGTGATTTTTGCAAAGGCGGCGCGCCCGTATTACAGGTTCTAACAGAGGCAGGTGATGCTGCAACGCTCGCCGCGCTGGCCAGCGCGCAATGCACCGCCCACGAGGCTGACGCCAGCAAGGCAACGTGGTGGAACGAACTGGACTTCAACCACCCGCTTCTCGCGCCATTCGACAAACCGGAACTGCGGCGGTTCGACCACATCCAATTCAAGCGCCATCGCACATTGGACATCAGTGCTCTTCCGCGAGCAACGTCCGTCGCGCGCTTTTCCGATGGCGACCCGGCGCTGGTGCATGTGCCCATCGGCGAGGGACATCTCGTCGTGTTAACCGCCGGCTGGCATCCCGCAGACAGCCAACTGGCGCGCTCACCAGCCAAGTTCATCTCGCTTCTCTTCACCACGATGGAACTCGGCCGCACGCAGCAACTCAAGTGGCACTACACCGTAGGACAGTCCATCCCGCTACCACCCGAGGCAAAAGAAGCCGCCCTGACCCTTCGCCAACCAGATGGAAAAGTGGTGAATCTTGACCCGGGCGCGCAAAATTTCACGCCTTCCGAGCCGGGCATTTATGTGCTGACCAACCTTGAGCCGCCACTGCATTTTGCTGTCAACCTGCCCGCTGCGGAAAGCCGCACCAGCCCACTGGACAATGAAGCCATTTCCGCCCTAAATCTGCCCATTTTACCATCAAATCACCAATCTGCCAAAATTGTGAAAAACTCTGAACAATCGGTGAATGACAAGGCGCTTGAAGATGATAGAAAGCTTTGGCGGTGGCTAATATTGGCAGCGATCTTGCTGGTATTATTGGAGACGTGGCTGGGCGGCTGGCTCGCACGGCGGCCCGTCAAGGAGGAGGGAAGCGAAGGAGGCGATCATGAAGTGGCAACGACTTGAAAAACACTTGGATCCATTGGCCGGACGGCAGCGCCTACTGCGCACGTGGCGTGCACTCGGTGCCTGCTGGATTGCTGGCCTGTTGGTCGTGGTGCTTCTATGGGCAATGGGGGTAAATAGTTTCCTGGTCATCCCGGCGGTTGCACTGGTGATAGCGCTGCTAGCCGTAATCTCAGTGGCGCATGCGCGCAACTGGCAACCGAACTACCACGATCTCGCTCTCCGCATCGAGCGCGACAACCCGCAGTTGCATGCCGTTCTTTTAACGGCGCTGGAACAGGAGCCGGACCCACAGACCGGCGAACTGAACTTCCTGCAACAACGCGTCATCAACGAGGCCATTGCCGAGGCGCAGAAGGGCCAGTGGATCGAGAGCGTACCTGCCGGCCGCCTGTTGCGCGCGGAGGCCTTCCACGCCGTTGCACTCGTGGCACTCATCGCCTCGTTCACCCAGTTGGTGCCAACTGCGAGACCAATCGCCCAATCCGTTAACAAAACCACCACCCACGCAAAACTGCAGGAGGTGCATCCGGGCAACACCGCCGCCGAGCAGGACTCGGAATTGACCGTGAAGGCGTCGTTCAAGGATAAACTGCCTCGCAAGGCCAAGGTGGTTGTCCTGCGAGGCGATAAGCCCGAGGAAATACCAATGGCTGCACAGGACGGCGTGATGGCCGCGACAATGGCGGTAGCCAAGGACTCCTTTAAATACCGTGTTGAATTCAGCGGCGGTGAGTCTGAGGCATTTGAGGTCGCGGTTTTAAACCCTGCGATCCTGCTCGGCTTAAAGCCGGGAGACAAGGAAGTGGAGCGCGGTGCCTCGCTGGCGTTCACGGCCGAGTTTGCCGACCGCATGCCTGCCAACGCGCGGCTCGTTCTTCAGCCCGCCAAAGGCAAGGCACGCGCGCTCTCCATGTCGCCCAAGCTAAGCGACCCTATCTTCAGCGCGGTATTGCCCGAGGTGAACGAGCCAATGCAGTACTGGGTGGAATTTGACGGCGGCAAATCGAAGGCATTTGAGGTGAAGGTCTACGAGCATCCCGCACTGGAAAGTGCCGACGCCAAACTGACATTCCCCAAATATACCGGCCGCAAGCCACGCGAACAGAAAGACATTCGACGCCTCACCGCCGTGGCCGGCACGCAACTGGAATACACCATGCACCTCAACAAGCCTGTCGCTCAAGCGCGCCTGGTAGCAACGGACGACTCGATCATTGAACTCAAACCCGAAAAAGGACAGCCACTTGCGCGTCTGCCGGGTCATGTCCTGAAGAAGACCGGCATCTACCGGCTGGAGCTGGTTGACAACGCCGAACGCAAGAACAAGTACGCGCCGCAGTTTGAGTTCGTCGTGCAGCGCAACCTGCCGCCGAGCATCCGGTTGGTTTTCCCGCGCGGCGACCAGAAGGTATCGCCGCTGGAAGAGGTGCTGTTTGAGGCGGAGATGGAGGATGATTTTGGCCTGCTGCGTTTCGGCCTGAGCTACAACATCGGCGGCGGTGAGATGCAAGAAATCGAGCTAGGCGAAAACGCGCCCGCCAACATCAAACAAGACATCGCGACCGAGCTGGCGCTGGAGGAGATGGGTGTGGAGGTCGACCAGCTCATCAACTATTACTTCTGGGCGGAGGACGTCGGCGATAACGGCGCGCGGCGGCGTACATTTGGCGACATGTTCTTCGCCGAGGTGCGGCCTTTTGAGGAAATTTTTCGCGAAGGCCAGTCAATGCCCCAGAACAGCCAGCAGCAACAACAGCAGCAGGGGAAGAACGGCAGCCAACAGACCGAAGAACTCATCAAGCTGCAGAAACAGATCATAAACGCCACCTGGCGACTCATCCGGCGTGAGACCGATGCGGAGCCATCAAGTAAGTTCTCGGCTGATGCGCTGACGATTTTTGAATCGCAACAAAAAGCCTTAAACCAAGCCAAGGTATTACTCGACAAAAGCAGCGACGAGAAGACTCACAGTTACGTCAAGACCGTCGTCGAGCATATGCAACGCGCGCTTGGCGAGCTGGAAAAAACCACGACTGATGGCAGCACTGCTCCCCTGCCCCCTGCGCTGGCGGCGGAACAAGCGGCTTACCAGTCGCTTTTAAAACTTCAAGCACACGAACACCGCGTGGCCCGCGGGAATCCCAAACAAAGTGGCGGCCAACAAAGCCAGCGTCAGGGCAACAACCGCCAGCAACAGCAGCTCAACCAACTGGAACTCAAGCAACAGGAAAATAAATACGCCAATGAGAAACAGGCGCAGCGTTTGCAGGACCCCAAGCAGCGCGAAAACCTGCAGGCCCTCAACCGCCTGAAGGAACTCGCCGAACGCCAGAAGGACCTGACCGAAAAACTCATGGAACTGCAGCAGGCCCTGCGCGAAGCCAAGACGGAAAAGGAAAAGGATGAAATCCAACGACAACTCAAACAGTTGCGCGATGAGCAGAAAGAGAACATCGAGGATGCCGACAAGCTCGCCCAGCGTATGGATCAAAAGCAGAACCGCGCTGAGATGAAGGATTCCCGCCAGCAGCTCCAGCAAACCCGCCAACAGATGAACCAAGCCGCCGAACAGTTGAAGCAAGGCGAAGTAAGCAAAGCGCTGTCAAACAGCACCAAGGCGCAAAAAGATTTGCAGCAAATGCGCGATGAATTCCGTAAAAAGACATCGCACCAGTTTTCTGAGCAGATGAAACAGATGCGTCGAGAAGCCCGTGACCTGGCCAAGGAGGAGAAAAAACTGGGCGAGAAAATCGAGGATCTCAACGAGCGCCCACGTCGCACGTTGACCGATTCCCCAGAACGCAAGCAACTCGCCGAGACCGCCAAGGCACAGGGCGAAAAACTGGAGCAGTTGCTTGATGACGTTAAAAAAACAGTTCAGCAATCCGAACTGTCCGAGCCCACGCTCTCACGCAAACTTTACGACACCTTTCGCGAAGCCAAACAGCAGCAGACAGATCGCGCACTAAAAACAGCCGCAGAACTATTGAAGGAAGGCTTTACGCCACAAGCTGGCGAGTTGGAAAAGAAGGCTCGGCGCGACATCGACAATTTGAAAAAAGGCATCGAAAAGGCCGCCGAGTCCGTGCTCGGTAATGACACTGAGGCCCTCAAGCACGCCGAACGGACACTCGACGAGTTATCCAAAGCCATCAAGAAAGAGATGGAGCAGCAAGCTGGAAACGAACCTAAGCCCGGCGAACCGCAGAAAGGCAAACTGCAACAACAAGCCGGAAAAAATCAGCAGCAAGAAACCAAGCCACAGCAACAGGCTGGCAAGGGTCAGCCGAAAAATGTCCAGCCTCAACAACAAGCGGGAAAGGGGCAGTCACAGAAGGGACAACCGCAAAAAGGCCAAGCTCAACAACAGGTCGGAAAGGGAAAACCTTCCGAGCCTCAAAAGGAGCAGTCACAGCAGCAGACTGGCAAGGATCAATCCCAAAAAGGCCAGCCACAGGCAGGGAAGCAACCGCGGAGTTTTTTGGAGCAGATAACACAGCCAAAACAACCACAGCGACCCGGTCCAATTACCGGTGGCGGAGACAACTGGACGGACCAGTTGCGTGATGTGGAGGAGATGGTCGAGGTNCCGGGCGTAGCCGAACGGGTATCCAAGGCACGCGACCAAATCCGTTCCTTGAATAAGGATTTTAAGCGCCACAGCAAAAAACCGCAGTGGGATCTCGTGCAGTCAGGCGTTCTAAACCCCATTGAGGANGCGCGCGCGCGCATCCTGGAGGAACTGGCCCGGCGCGACGATCAACCATCGCTGGCGCCCATTGACCGCGACCCCGCGCCCAACCGATTTATCGACGCCGTGAAACGCTACACCGAGCAGCTTGGACGCGGCGATTGANGCAAGGCGGGCGCGCCCAAACGCAACATCGATGTTCACCAATGTTAGCCTGACCGGCGCGGAATGGCTTTGGCCAGCCGCCGGCCTTTTCGCGGCCACCGCCGCGCTGCTGGTATGGAGCTATCGCGCACGGATACCACANCCGGGACTGCGCGCGGCGTGCATCGGCCTCAAACTTCTAGGCGTGGCGTTGCTGCTGCTCTGTCTTTTAAACCCGGCCACCTCACGGCCCAAGCCGGGAGCGAACTTTCTCGCCGTGGTGGCCGACAATGGTCGCGGACTGAATGTCAGTGACCGCAACACAACCCAAACCCGCGCCGAGTCATTGCGCCAGTTGTTGGGCGAGCCTGATGATGGCTGGCAGAAATCCACGGGTGAGTTTTTCCAGTTGCGCCGTTATGCCTTTGACGCGCACTTGCGGCAAGTCGGCGGCTTCGATGAGCTGCGGTTTGACGGAAACGCCTCGGCAGTCCATGGCGCGCTGAGGCAACTGGCTGGCCGCTTCAACCAGCAGCCACTAGCGGGCGTGCTGCTGTTTACCGATGGCATTACGACGGATGCCGAAGCCGCCTCGCTGGCCAAGCTTGGCGCGCCGGTATACCCCGTCATCATCGGCCGCGACGAGGTCGTACGCGATCTGGCCATCGAAAAGTTCGCGGTGAACCAAACGCCCTTCGAGGACGCACCGGTGACTATTGAGGCGCAAGTGCACTGCGTGGGCTATGCGGGGCAGGATATCACTGCCAGCCTGCGTCCGCTGAAGGATGAGGACAACGGCACGTCGCCGGCTTTGCGCGAGGCCACTCTGCGCGCGCTCAAGGCGCGGGAGACACTAAAATTTCGTTTCCAGTTCAATCCCCATGCGCGTGGCCCTTTGTTTTACGAAATCCAAGTCGGCCCGAAAACAGATAACGGCGAGCCGGAGGCGACCATGGAAAACAACCGGCGGCTCGTGGCGCTGAACCGCGGCGGCGGCCCTTACCGCGTGCTATATGTCTGTGGGCGACCAAACTGGGAGTTCAAGTTTCTACGGCGCGCACAGGAGGATGACCGGCAACTGGAACTGGTTGGTCTCATGCGCATTGCCAAGCGCGAGCCGCGGTTTGTCTTCAAGGGCCGCCGCGGTGAAAACACAAACCCACTGGAACGCGGCGCCGACCAGCAGACCACCGAATTTGACAAGCCCGTCTTCCGCCGCGTGTGGCCGCCCAACTGGATGGGCGAGGACGGCCTGCTACAGGCAGATTTTGCGCACTTCGGCACCGGATTGAAACAGGGCTTCCCCATCACTGCCGAGGATCTGTTTACCTACCACGCAGTGGTGCTAGATGACGTGGAAGCGGAGTTTTTCAAACCGGGCCAAATGCAACTCTTGGAGCAGTTCGTCAAGGAACGCGGCGGTGGCTTGCTGATGCTGGGCGGTCAGGAAAGTTTTGGCCCCGGCCAATACACGCGCACAACACTGGGTAAGATGCTGCCGGTGTACCTCGACGGCGAAACTGGCGCACTGACACAGGTCAAGTTTGACCTCACCACCGAGGGACGATTGGAACCATGGGTTCGCGTGCACGACAAACTCGACGAAGAGGACAAGCGACTGGAGGAAATGCCCGCGTTCAAGGTCTTGAACAAGGTACGCCGGCTTAAGCCTCTGGCTGCCAAGCTGGCTGTGGCGCGCGACAATGCGAGCAACGAGCACCCCGCTCTGGTCACACAAAAGTTTGGAAAAGGCCGCGTGGCGGTAATGACCATCGGCGACGTATGGCGCTGGGGCCTGCGCTCGCCGGAACACCGCGCCGACATGGAAAAGTCATGGCGACAGATGCTTCAATGGCTGGTCGCCGACGCGCTGGACCGCATTGAAGTGGAACAGGAACCCGGCCGCACCGATCTGAGGGTAGCCGTGCGCGACAAGCAGTTCGCGCCTGAAGACAACGCGCGCGTCACAATGCGCGCCGTTCCCGTCGGCCACACGACCCACACGCGCCCGCTCAGTGTGGAGCCGCCCGGCGAATCCACCACCACCGACGACACCGAGCAGTACCATGCCACCTTCACCGCCCCCGCGCCCGGCGCCTGGCGCATTGAGGCCGGCATCACCGATAAAGGTGACACCCAGACCCGCCAGCTCGCCATGGTGCACGACCCCGTCGCTGAGGAATTCCATAGCTTCACCCCCAACCGTCCGCTGCTTGAGTCCATTGCCGAGAAAACCGGCGGCAAGGTCATTGAGCCGGACAATCTGGAGGCATTCTTAAAGACCCTCCCGCAAATCACGCAGTTGAACACCGTCAACATCCACACGCCTGTCTGGCATCGACCCACCCTGTTCCTGCTGGTACTGGCCTGCTTTGTGGCCGAATGGTTCCTGCGCCGCTGGAAAGGACTCCCATGATTTTTCGCACCGCCATCCTAACAACCCTGCTCTTCTCACTTATAGCCAACGCCGGCCCCACGCTGGTCATCATCAATGGCGCACCGGGCACGGATGAGTATGGAGGACTTTTTAAAAAATGGTCAGACCAATGGGCAGCAGCAGCAAAACAGGGTGAGGCGGAACTGCAGCAAGTCTCAAACAAGGCAAAGCTGAAGGCACTCCTGGATGCGCAACCAAAAAACTCAGCCGAACCACTTTGGCTGGTGATGATCGGGCATGGCACCTTTGACGGGAAGACGGCAAAATTCAACCTGCGCGGGCCAGACCTCAGCGCCGCCGAACTCGCCGACTGGCTAAAGGACCACGAACGCCCCTTGGCCATCATCAACTGCGCGAGCTCCAGTGCCCCATTTATTAATGCCCTCAGCGGCCCCAACCGCGTCATCCTCACCGCCACCCGCAGTGGCGCGGAACAAAACTTTGCCCGCCTCGCCGGCCATCTCGCCGCTGCCATCACCGATCCCAAGGCCGACCTCGACAAGGACCAGCAAGTCTCACTCCTTGAAGCCTTTCTCACCGCCGCCCATCGCACCGCAGAGTTTTACAAAAACGAAGGCCGCCTCGCCACCGAGCATGCCCTTATCGATGACAACGCCGACACCCGGGGCACACCCACCGATTGGTTCCGCGGCATCCGCGTCACAAAAGAAACAGAAGACGGCACCCTTCCCGATGGCCTCCGCGCCCACCAACTCCACTTGATCCTAAACGAGGCTGAACAAAAGCTCCCGGCAAACATTCGCGCCCAACGTAACACCTTGGAATTGAAAATCGCCCAGCTCCGCACACAAAAGAAACTGCTTGGCGAAGAAGAATACTTCCAGAAACTCGAACCCCTCCTCCTCCAACTAGCCAAACTCTACGAGGCCAAACAGGACAACCCCAATCGCTGACGCGAAACCAAAGATTGGTGGGCCCGGCAGGACTCGAACCTGCGACCAAGGGATTATGAGTCCCCTGCTCTAACCAACTGAGCTACGGGCCCG
>PBPF01000065.1 GCA_002724615.1 Verrucomicrobiales bacterium
GAATCCTGTCTCCAGCCGCACCTCTCCGCCATCCGTCATTCGGTCACCACGCGGTGAACTGCTTCCAAAATGCCGAATCCGCGGAGCATCCCCCGCCTCCTGCAGGTTCATTCCAAAATCAATCATGTTCATCAAAATCTGCACGTGCCCCTGTGGCTGCATGTCTCCGCCCATCACCCCGAAACACAGCCACGGCTTCCCTTCCTTCGTCACGAACGCTGGGATGATCGTGTGGAACGGCCGCTTCCCCGGCTCGTACACATTAAAGTGGCCCGCCTCCAACGTGAACAGTGCCCCCCGGTTCTGCATCGGAAATCCCAGTTTTGGCGGCGTCAGTCCACTTCCAAACCCAAAGTAGTTGCTCTGGATAAAGCTCACCATGTTCCCCTCCGCATCAGCTGTTGCCAGATAAATCGTGTCCCCCGCGCTAATCTGGCCCGCAGTAAACGCCTTGGCCGCCCGCTTCAGGTCGATCAACTTCCTCCGTTCCTCGGCATACGCCTTTGAAATCAACCGCTTCACCGGCAACTTGTTGAACGCCGGATCACTGTAAAACTTCGCCCGATCCTCAAACACCAGCTTCTTCGCCTCCACGAACGCATGCACATGCCCGGCGCTGCCAAAACCCATCCCCTTCAAGTCATACGCCTCCAGTAAATTCAACATCTGCAAAGCCGCGATCCCCTGCCCATTCGGTGGCAGCTCCCAAACCCGATGCCCACGATACATTGTCGACACCGGCTCCACCCACTCAGACCGGTGCGCCGCCAAATCCGCCGCCGTCAGGAACCCACCATGCTCCTTCATGAACCGTGCTATCTCCCGCGCAACTGCCCCCTCGTAAAACACTTTCCGCCCCCCCTTCGCTATCTTCCGATAAGTCGAAGCCAATGCCGGATTTTTAAACACCAGCCCTTTGCGTGGCCGCACTCCGCCCGGCGTGTAAACCTCCGCCCAGCCAGGCAATTTACTATACCCCGCCACCGAGCCCGCCATTCCCGCCGCAATAATCTCCGTCAAGGGAAACCCCTTCTCACCATACTCCACCGCCGGTCGTAGGATTTTCTCCATCGGTAGTTTCCCAAACTTTTCATGCAGTTCAAACCACCCATCCACGCATCCCGGCACCGAAACTGACAAAGGTCCGTGAAAAGGAATCTCCTTCAAGCCCTTGTCCTTGAAATAATCCAGCTTTAACGACAGCGGTGACCGGCCACTCGCGTTTAGTCCATGCAACTTCCCCGATTTTGCATCCCATACAATCGCAAACAAATCGCCCCCAATCCCGCAACTGGCCGGCTCCGTCAACCCCTGCATTGCGTTTGCCGCAATCGCGGCATCCACTGCATTCCCCCCCGCCTTTAAAACATCCAACGCCACCTGCGTTGCCAACGGCTGACTCGTCGCCGCCATCCCATTGCGCGCCACGATCTCAGAGCGCGTCGCAAATGACCGCCCCACAGGCCGGTCACCCGGGAAAACATCAGAAGCCATCATCACTAGCAGGAGAAAAAAGAATCGTTTCATGGGAAAACTCCATCGTGGGTTCAACCCAAGGTTGTCCATACCTCACCATAGGCGCAACGAAAATGTAGCANGGGCCCAGAGGACACCGCATCACAGGATTCCAGCCTGCGAAAAGCCNGAACAACCTGCCCCNCCAATGTCAGTTAATTTGACATTCAAGTTTNTACAGTCTGGTTGAATCCAATATCACTCAATCACCAACCGCGCAGCGTGGCCTTGAGGATTTGATGAATCGCCACGCGTTCCTTCGGCTGAATGTAGGCAAAGCGAGGGTCAGGATTCTTAAGATCCAGCGCNCGTCGCAGCCGCTGGGCAACGGCGGTCTTTAGGACCAGCGGNAGACCATTAAACGTGGGTGTGTGAATCATGTAGCTGCAACGATGCTTGAAGATGCGCGTGCGCAGGTCGAAATCGCGGAGGGAAGCACCACCCGGCCCCTTGCGCGCGCGCTTGGCNAACTGNGCCTTAAAGGCAGGNTCGCCCTCCACGCCGCCAGCCGGCATCTTGGCCTCGTCGGCAAACAGGATATAGCGCACCAGCCCATCGGCCAGCTTGCCAACCTTCACCGCGTGCGCCGCGGATAGTTTGCCGTCGCCTGCCGCAAGGTAATGCCGCGTGTCATAAGTAGCCTTCACGGTGCGGTTTACGAAGCCCACCTGATGCTCATGGATGAGGTGCGGCAGGATGTCACTGGTGGGCACGGGATATTTGTCCCAGCTGAAATAGCGTCCGGGTGGCGCGGGTATTTTCTTCAAATTGCCGGCGATCAACTCACCGTGCAGATTGCCCCAGTGCTCCTTGATGNCATGCTTGCCGGTNACGTGCCAGCCGCCGAAACGTTCCTTGAAGGGCACGTTATGGCCGGTGTCGTCCAACCGAAAGGCGTCAAGGCTGCCACCATTGGGGCCGGAGACGACGGACTTTAAAAGCAGGCCGGGCACGCGGCCAATCTCCTGTCCCGCATGGCAGTTCATGCAGCGAGTGGAGCGCTGGATGTTGATTGGCGCGGGAGTGCGCGGAATATCAAAAATGTGGAACACCGCCCCCATGTCAGGATCCATCGAGATGACCTCGATCTGCCCGCGTGGCACATAGCCCACGTAGGTGTGATCGTTAAAATACAGNGCGCGCGGATTGCGCACGGAAATGCGGCTGAGTTGCAGGCTGGTGGTNGAAAACACCAGCAACTGAGACGCCGGCGAGATGTCCAGCGATCGCAACAGGCTATCGACAAATGCCTTTTCGTTGGTGTGATCGAGCTTTACCTGCCCCGCTTTTAGCTGCGCTGCGAAGTGGCTGAAGGGGTCGCGCGGCGTTCGCTGCCAGTAGTTATGCGGCGGTTGGTGGAAGCGGGGTTTCTCCGCCTGCCCCCAGACGAGGGTGGCGCTGAACAGGAAAATGGGGATCCACCTTTGCATCATATCTTGGACGCCAAACCGGGCTGGCGATTCGCGCGGATTGTGCCAGACTCTGCCCGAACCGGAATGAAAAAAATCCTGATTCTCCCAATTTTGCTTTCTGCTTGNGCAGCCACACCTCAGCGCCCGCTGGAATTCAACACCATGATCGCCCATTGGGCTAACTACGCAAACGAGGACTACCTGCACTTCGTCAANGAGGCTCGCCCTGAGCTGGCGCAAATTGGGTTTTACGGCGCCCACTACTGGAGCTTGGCTCACACCAAGCACGGGGGCGGATATCCCGCGCATTTTCCCAAGGTTGGCCTGAAGGAAAACCGCGATTGGCTCCGCCAACGCAACCGTGACCTACACAAACTCGATACAATGGTTGTCGGCCATTTCAATATCGAGTTTCTGGTCGGCGACCCGAAAAGCGACAAAGGCCCGCGCGGCTTCTTTAAATTCTATCAAGACCTATGGGATGAGAAACTGCTCGGCCCCAAGCCCATTGACGATCCTCTGCAACTGCTGGAGAAAAACGCTGATGGCACACCGCGCGTGAGCAAAAACTACTCCATCGGCGGCATGCGCGAATATTGGGCCTGCCTCAACAACCCCCATTGGCGCGACGTGCTCAAGGCATGGGTCCGTCACGGAATCGCGCAAGGCCTGGATGGNTTTATGNTCAATTATTTTTACCGCCACAATTGCCTNTGTGACCATTGTCAGGACAGTTTCCGCAAGTATCTAGGCAGTCGCTTCACGGCTACGGAGCTNAAATCCAAGTTCAAGATCGACATGCTCGCCGANCANAAGTTCACCGAGATCGGCGCGTGGCACAACCCGGCCGAGAGCACGCCATTCAAGCGGGAACAGCTGCGCTTTTCCCAGATCGCCACCAAGGAATGCTTCGATGAGGTGTTCGTGAAGTACGGTCGCTCACTTAAGCCCGGCCTCATCGTCGGCCAGTGGAACCACCTCGGCAACTTCAACCAGATCAGCGGCGATGAGCGCTGCCTGCTACCAGCCGAACTGTGGGCCAAGGACGAGGACTACCTGTGGTACAGCACTGGTGGCTCGGCGTTTTACACTGATATAAAGAACGGCTTCCTCGGCGAGGGCACACTGCAGGCACGCTACATCCGTGGCGCCACCGGCAACAAGCCCTTCACACTGGGCAAGTACGAGAGCACTCGCACCCGCGTTTCCATCGCCGAACTGGCCGCCAACGGTGGTGCGCCGATGGGATTTTACACGCGCTTTACCGTCCCTGAGGCAAGGCGAGTAATCACCCAATACTACCGCTTCATCCGCGGCCACTCGGCTATCTATCGCCACAACCAATCCCATGCCGANGCTGTCCTGCTGTTCCCGCGCAAGGCCGTGCACGCGGGCAACGTGGATGCCGTCGCAAAATTTCGCGAGACCGGCAACGCGCTACTCAACCGCCACGTGCTGTTCGACATCCTCCCCGACGACCTTGCCTCGCCGGAACGACTGGCCGCCTATCAAAAAGTGTTTCGGCCTGGCGACGAAGCGGCGACGGTGAAGACAAGAGTCACCGCGCCCAAGACCGTTCGTGTCTCNGCCAGCCAGCCCGCAAAGGCCAACGCCCTACACCTGCACTTCGTCAACTACAACCGCACTGAACCCGAAAAGCCCAAGAGTGCCGGCCGCGGCATTCAGGATGAAAAACCCATCGCCGTGGAAGGCATCAAATGCCTGATACCTCTGCCTGAAGGCAAAGCCCTNAAGGAGATCCGGTTTTTAACACCAGAAGACGACACGGCCTCTGTGTCGTTCAAAGTCAACGATGGCAAGGCAATCTTCACNGTNCCCAAATTCCTCGTTTATGCCGTGGTTGAATTAGCGTGGGAATAGCCACCTTTTGGCCATTGACGCCATTGGGGCGTGGTGAAATTCTTCACCCGTGAAAGCCTTCTTTTCCCTGCTGTCGATTTGTTTNTTCGTTCACTTTGCCAACGCCAATC
Source organism: Verrucomicrobiales bacterium (assembly GCA_002724615.1). Classification (GTDB taxonomy): domain Bacteria; phylum Verrucomicrobiota; class Verrucomicrobiia; order Limisphaerales; family UBA1100; genus UBA6614. The sequence goes on from PBPF01000065.1 coordinate 4,919, forward strand.
CCACTGCCGCTGAGGTACGCAAGGCGGTGGGCGCGGATCGNGGGGTGGTGGTCATCCTCGGCAAGGATGCCTGGCCTCTGGCGAGTGCGTTGGTCAAGTCCACGCAATTGACCTTGCTGGTGCAAACGGCAGATGCAGCTGCGGTTGCAAAAATNCAACGGCAGGCAGCGGACGCGGGATTGCTGGGTTCGCGTGTTTACGTGGAGCACAGCGGCGGNCGCATTCACTTGGGGCGGCATTTGGCGGATGGAGTAATCGTGGGCGCGGGCGCGGATGCGGGCGACGTAGCGCGAGTGGCGCGGCCGGGGGCGGCTATTTATNTAGGGGGCAAACTGTCGCGGGCAAAGGCGGTCGCGGGGCTGGGCGACTGGTCTCATCCGTACCACGGGCCGGATAACAACCCGCAGGCCACCGACACGGTCGCCAAGGGACCGTACCTTACGCGCTTTCTCGCCACGCCGTATTACGGGCCGATGCCGGAGGTGACGGTCACGGCGGGCGGACGCATCTTCAAGGCGTTCGGGCACGTATCGTACAAGGAGCGGGAGTGGCCGATGCTCAACAAACTCATTTGCCTCAACGCGTTCAACGGCACGCTGTTGTGGGAACGCAAGCTGCCGGCGGGTTATCTCGTCCACCGCAACGCGATGGTGGCGACGGCGGACGCGCTGTACATCGCCGACAACGATTCGTGCAAAGTCATCGACGCGGCGACGGGGCAGTTGCGCGATGAAATCGTGATAGGCGAAAAACAGGGCGGCCCCGGCTGGAAGTGGATGGCGCTGAACGACGGTGTGCTCTACGCGCTGGTCGGCAAGAAGGATAAGCTGGCGCAGACAATCAAGGGCACGCGCACGCAGTCGGGCTGGCCCTGGAGCGGCATGGGCAAGGGCTACTCGGATTTCGGTGACCAGTACGCCTGGGGCTTCGGCCGCATGCTGGTGGCGATTGATGTTAAAACGAAAAAGACACTGTGGACGCGCGCCGAGCCGGAGGACATCGACAGTCGCGCGATGGCGTTGCGCGAAGGCAAGATTTTCGTGTACGCCCACGGCAAATACCTCGCGGCGGTGAACACGGTGACCGGCGCCGAATACTGGAAGAGCACCGACAAAAAACTGCTCGACGCCATCGGCCCGCATAATCGCGCGCAGAATCCACGGGAAGGCTACGCCAGCACGGTATACACCAAGGCCGGTGGCGGCGTGCTACTCTTTGCCGGACCGCAGCGTCCCCGTGTGGTGGCCGTCGATGCCGAGACCGGCAAGCTTCTGTGGCAGCACGGCGATGGCAACATGCAGCTCATTCTGCGTCCGGATGGCATCTACGCCATGGGCCGTGCCAAGCGAAATGACGGCGCCGACGCTGACACCAGCGTCATTCTCGACTACCGCACCGGCCGTGTGCTCGCCAAGCTCGACTGCTCGCGCGGCAACTGTACCCGCGCCACTGGCACTGCCGACGCCATCTTCGCGCGCGGCTATCGGCATGGCGGCACGATGCGGTTGGCGTTGAAAAACAAACGTGTCACGCGTCTGCCCGCCATGCGACCCGGTTGTCAGGACGGCGTCATCGCTGCCAGCGGCCAGCTTTACTGGGGTCCGTGGATGTGCGACTGCAACCACTCGCTCGTCGGCATCATTAGTCTCGGACCCGCCGGCGATTTTGACTTTGAACAAAAGGCGCAGGAAAAGGAACGACTGGAAATAGATGCAAAGGCCATGCGAGACCTTGCTGCATCGGAGGCCAAACGTCACACCATCGCGTATGTTGGTGACTGGCCAACCTACCGACAAAACAACCGCCGCACCGCCGCCACCCCAGTGGCCGTGCCAGCAGCCGTAAAGGTGGCCTGGACGTTTAAACCCCTGCAGCCCCACACTCCCACTGCGCCTGTGAACGCCCGTGGCATGGTGTATGTGGCCGGCTCACACGGCATTATTCGCGCGATCGACTCTACCACCGGCAAGCCCCACTGGACCGCCCACACCGGGGGCGACATCAAGTACCCGCCCACTCTGGATGGCATGCGCCTGTACGCAGGCTCCGCCGACGGATGGGTGTATTGTTTTAACGCCAACACCGGTCAGCGCCTGTGGCGGTTCCGCGCCGCGCCACGCGAGACAAAGATTCCCGTTTATGGCCGGCTCAGCTCGCGCTGGCCCGTCACCAGCGGCGTGCTGGTGGAGAACGGTACCGCCTACGCCGCCGCTGGCATCGCCAGTCATGACGGCACTCACGTCTACGCGCTCGACGCCAAGAATGGTAAATTGAAATGGCAGAACAACACCTCCGGCAACCTCATGGGCGCGGGCCTCGTCGCTGGCATCAGCGTGCAGGGCCATCTGCTTTCCGACGGCAAGACTCTTTACATGGCCGGCGGCAATGTCGTCTCGCCCGCCAAGTATGCCATGGCCGACGGCAAATGTTTAAACACGCTGTCCAACGAGTGGCAGAAAGCACCGCGTGGCAGTGAGCTATTTTACGCTGCCGGCGAGGTGCGCGTGGTCGACCGCATGATGTACTCCCCGCGCGCCTACATCCCTTCGCGCTACTACGCCAAGTACCTTGTGCAGGCCGGTGGCGGCAACACGGTTTTTCAAGGCACCGAAAAGGCACTGATGTGCGTCAGCCTCGAGGGCGACCAGCCGGAAACCAAATGGCAGGACCTGCGCTTTGCCCGCACCGACGCTGTCGTTAGCACCCCCAACGCTCTCCTCGTCGCCGGCCGGGCCCAAGGCAAGCCCATGCTGTCGGCATTGCATCCGGAAACCGGAAAGCCCCTCTGGGAATCTCCCCTACCCGCACCACCCGCACCCTGGGGAGTGGCCGTCGATCG
>PBPF01000066.1 GCA_002724615.1 Verrucomicrobiales bacterium
GGCAGTCTCTCTCAAGTCCAAAATATTGAGGAGGACTTACGGCCCTTCACCCAACAGGACGAGCAACTCTCACCCGAGGATTTGGATATTCGGTTTGGCATTGCCATGATCCTTGAGAAACTCAAGTGGTCCACTGACGCACATCCACGTCAGGAAGAACCGGAAGAGCAATAGCCGACACTGGCATTTTCAAAACACGCGCCATCTCAAAGTGGCGCGTTTTTTTATTCCAGTTTGGCCTCCCTGCCCTGCCCTGTTACTCTCGCCGCCGTGGATACCTTGGGCATCATCGCCGGCAACCGTGGCCTTCCCTTGCTCGTTGCAGAACAGGCGCGTGCACAGGGCGTCGAGCGCCTTGTCGCCGTAGCCATTGAGGGTGAGACCGACAAGCGCATCACCGAGTTGGCGGACGAGGTCACTTGGGTTAAGGTGGGCCAACTCGGCAAATTGGTGCGCGCCTTTCAGGACACCGGCGTCCGCCAATGTGTGATGGCTGGACAGGTTGCTCCCCGAAACCTCTTCGACCTGCGTCCTGACCTCCGCGCCGCCAAACTCCTCTGGAATCTGAAACAAAAAAACGCCCATTCAATCTTCAGCGCAATTGCAGACGAACTGGCCGCCGAGGGCATTGAACTGGTGGAGGCCCCCCCATGGCTCCAGCCCGCCATGCCTGGAGCAGACTATCAGGTCGGCCCCATCCCGAACGACAACCAGCTTGAGGACATTCGCCACGCTCACGCTATTGCCATAGAAGTTGCCCGGCTCGATATCGGTCAAGTGGTAGTCGTAAAGGATGGCGCAGTGCTCGCCGTGGAAGGCTGGGAAGGAACCGACGCATGCCTGACACGCGGCGGCGAATTGGCCGGCTCCAAGGGGGGTGCCGTGGCCGTCAAGGTCGCCAAACCAAGCCATGATTTCCGATTCGATATTCCTTGCCTTGGCGAAAAAACTTTGGAAACCTGCGCCGCCTCCAGCATTGCGGTTCTGGCCTTTGAGGCTGGTCGCACGCTACTTTTGGATCGCGAGGCTGTGGAGGAAGCCGCCACCCGGCACAAGGTCACGGTGGCCGCAGTTTGATTGCCATGCTGAAATCACACGAGTTGTTCGGGTTTATGTCCTCCGATCTGGCCCGCCGCATCCTGGAGGACACCACCCATGACAACAAGGAGGTCTATGACGCTACCCTTGCCGCCGTCGCCAATGTCCGCCGCCTTCGCCCTGCGTATCTCAAGAAACAACCACGCAAAGCCCGGCATGACATGGTACTCAACGCATTGACGCGTCCGGGCTTTGAGGAGGCCGCAGGAGGGCTCATCCGTGGGTGGCTGCTCAAGCATCAGGTCAACTTGCTGACGCAATTCCTCGACACGCTCGACATTGAACATGAAAACGGAGTGGTGGAGGATCTTCCGCCCGAGATGGATGACGCCAAACTCAATTCGGCCATCGACCAGATCTTGGAAGGCAACGAGTCCGAGGTGGTCATTCTCTACCTGCACGCCTTTCACGCCATGAACGGCGCGGGCTGGGCCAATCTCGAGACCCTCCTCACCGCCGACGAGCGCTTGCAGTTTTGATGTAACCTCGGCGCGTCGACGGCTGTCCATACATACAGTAAGAATTTGCTTCCCACTCGGGCGTGATTCTGGTTTCTTTCGCGCTCCCGAGGTGGATTTTGCCCATGGAACCCCAAGGTGACATTGCTTTGATTGGTCTGGCCGTAATGGGCCGGAACCTGATCCTGAACATGAACGATCACGGCTTCACGGTCGTGGCCTACAACCGAACCGTCTCCAAGGTTGGCGAATTCCTGCAGGGCGAGGCCGCCGGCACAAAGGTCATCGGCGCTCACACCGTTCAGGAAATGGTCTCAAACCTCAAACGGCCCCGGCGCGTCATGCTGCTGGTCAAGGCCGGTCAGCCGGTCGATGATTTCATCGAGAAGCTTATCCCACATCTAAGTCCTGGTGACATCATCATTGATGCGGGCAACTCGCTCTATCAGGACACCATCCGCCGCACCAAGTATGTCGAGTCGCGGGGCCTGTTGTACATTGGTACTGGTGTTTCCGGTGGTGAGGAAGGCGCACGCACTGGTCCATCCATCATGCCAGGTGGCTCCAGTGACGCCTGGCCGCACGTGGCCCCTATTTTTCAGGCCATTGCAGCCAAAGTCGATGACGGCACTCCCTGTTGCGACTGGGTGGGCGAAAATGGTGCCGGCCACTACGTGAAGATGGTTCACAACGGCATTGAGTACGGCGACATGCAACTCATCTGCGAGGCCTACAGCCTGATGAAAAACGGCCTCGGTATGACCGCTGACCAAATGCACCAAGTATTTGCCCAGTGGAACGATGGCGACCTCGACAGCTACCTCGTAGAGATTACACGCGATATCCTTGCCTACCGAGAAAATGGCGAACCGTTAGTCGAGAAGATTCTCGACACCGCCGGCCAAAAAGGAACTGGTAAGTGGACCGTAATCAGTTCGCAGGAACTTGGCATTCCAGTAACTCTGATCGCCTCCGCCGTCTATGCGCGTTGCGTGAGCGCATTCAAGGATGAACGCGTCAAGGCCTCCAACAAGCTTCGCGGGCCAAAACAACAAATCACCCGCAAACAGGAGAAATTTATCGAGGACATCCGTTGCGCGCTGTATGCCTCAAAGATAGTCAGCTATGCACAAGGCTTCATGCTTCTCCGCGCAGCAGCCAAGGAGTACGGCTGGCGACTTAATTATGGCAACATAGCCATGATGTGGCGCGGCGGTTGCATCATCCGCAGTCGGTTCCTCGGCAAGATTAAAGAAGCCTACGAAAAGCACCCGCGTCTACCAAACCTGATGCTGGACATTTATTTTAAGGGGCAAATCCGCCGCAGCCAAAAGGGCTGGCGCAACGTCGTAGCTGTGGCGGCTAAGCGAGGCATTCCTGTACCGGCCTTTAGCGCAGCGCTGGCGTTTTACGACAGCTACCGTAGTGAACGCCTTCCCGCAAACCTGCTGCAAGCCCAACGGGACTACTTTGGTGCCCACACCTATGAGCGCACCGATCAGCCACGTGGAGAATTTTTCCACACCAACTGGACCGGCCGCGGCGGCGATGTATCCTCCAGCACCTACAATGTCTGACCCCGCACAGGCACTGAAGGACTTTCAACCCGCAAATTCTTTTTTTGTCGGCATCGATTCCGACGGCTGCGTGTTTGATTCCATGGAAATCAAGCACAAGGAATGTTTCGCGCCAATGTTCATCAAACACTTCGGCCTACAGCCTGCCAGCAAGTACGCGAGAGAGGTCTGGGAATTTGTAAATNTGTATTCCAAAACCCGTGGCTGCAATCGATTCCATGCTGTCACCCGCGCGCTTGACCTCATGCGGGAACGACCAGAGACCGTCGCACGCGGTGTGGAAGTGCCAACTTTTCCGGCGCTATCCGAGTGGATGGACCGCGAGACCAAGCTGGGCAACGCTACGCTCTACGCCGAGATCGAAGGCGGTAATGGTGCCCTAATCCCTATCCGCGAATGGTCAGACGCCGTCAACACACAGGTCGCCGACATCGTCACCGGCGTGCCACCATTCCCCCANGTGCGCGATAGCCTTGAACGGATGCAACCGCACGCCGACTGCATGGTCATCTCCCAGACACCCTCCGCAGCATTGGANCGTGAATGGNCCGAGCATGATCTCGATGGATTTGTTGAACTCATCGCCGGCCAGGAATTGGGCACAAAAACCCAGCACCTCAAGCTGGCCACCGGTGGCAAATACGAGCCTCAGCATGTACTGATGATCGGCGACGCCCCCGGCGACCATCAGGCCGCCAGCGCCAATGGTGCTCTGTTTTATCCCATCATTCCCGGCAGTGAGGAAGTTTCTTGGAAACGCCTTCACGACGAAGCNCTAGAGCGATTTTTTGATGGTGCTTTTTCTGGCGATTACCAAAAGGATTTACTGGATAATTTTGAGGCGTCACTTCCAGAAATACCNNCATGGGATAGTAATTAGTGAAGAGCAGTATTGCGGCTTTTCATTGATCATCATCCNCCTCATCCACGCGACGCAAGCGAGCCTGCTCTACCTGTAGCCGGTAGGTCTGCTCCACTCGAAGTTCAAATCCGCCCAATTGNAGCGTGTCGCCTACACGGGGAAAAGTCCCGAGACGACGGGTAATCAAGCCGCTGACAGTTGAGACACCTTTNTCTTCATAGGATTCGCCGGTCAACTCAGCNAAGTCATGGAGNGGCATAGCACCAACGACGTCCCAACGATTATCATCAAGTTGCTTGAACATCGGCTGCTCGTGGTCGAACTCGTCTTGAATCTGGCCGACAAGTTCTTCAAGGATGTTCTCTAGAGTCACCATGCCAACCGTGTCACCAAATTCATTGACCACCAGCGCAAAGTGCAGCTTACGATCGAGAAAAATATTCAGCAGGCGCTCCAACCTTGCTGTCTCNGGCACATAAACCAACTTCCGCGCGAATGGCAAAAGATCCGCTGCCGTCTGCGCACTGTGCCGCTGGGCATACAAATCCTTGATGTGCACCACTCCCCGGGTCTCATCAATATTCCCGTCCTTNCAAAGTGGAAACCGCGAATGCCGTGTGCGCTCGGCCAGCTTCAGGCAATCTTCGATGGCAGAGTCCATAGTAAACCCATCGATCTCCCGGCGAGGCCGCATTACGTCCCGGGCAACACGATCCTTGAGATCAAAAGCGTTAAGCACCAAATCCCGTCGAAATTGGTCGCGTGTCGAACCATCCCCGGCGGATCCAATCAGCATCCGCAATTCCTCTTCCGAATGGCTATGGTCGGAATCCAATCCAGTATCCAGTCCGGACCGTTTCAGCAACCACAAGGCACTCGCGTTAAGGATCCAGATAAACGGGTACATGCTCCAGTAAAACCATCGCAACGGATAGGCCACCCAAAGGCTGGCGGTCAGAGGCTGTTGAATGGCCAATCTCTTAGGCGCAACTTCACCAACTACAATGTGAAGAATGGTGATAACAATAAATCCCACTGCAATGGAGATTGCATGGCGCATTTCTTCATCCTCCACCAAGGTCGCGCCATTCACGTTGAGCTCATAAATAGGGCCAAGTAGTTTCTCAAATACCGGATGTCCCACAAAGCCTAGGGCCAGACTAGCCAGCGTGATGCCCAACTGGCAGGCGCTGAGGTATGCGTCGAGGTTGTTCAGGAGATGGCGTGCCATCTTTGCGCGTCTTTGGCCATTTGCCACGAGCGGCTCAAGTTGGGTGTCGCGCAGTTTCACCAGCGCGAATTCTGCCGCGACAAAGAAACCGTTTAGGAACACCAGCACACCCACCGCGATGATGAGCAGCGTGATTTCCAGCCAGTTAATACCGTCCATCGCTAAAAGCCTGCTTCGCCGAACACCACGCCCATGACGTCCGGAAGGGTCACCACGCCAAGTTCACGCTTGTGCTTATCAAGGATGATCACAACGCGCTGACCGCTGCGCCGCATCACCCGCAGCAACGCCTCCAGCCGGACGTCCTCATCCAGAAACAATGCAGACTCGAGGTACTGTCCCACCGGTTGCTGTAACAAATCGTCGGGCAAAAAGGACAACTGACGCAAGTTGGCCACGCCCGCGATTCGGCTCGTCCCATTTTGTTTCTCCCACACCGGCACACGAACTTCCGAACGCGGCCCGTTGAGACGCAGCACCTCTACTACCGCCACCTCCGTGTCCACAGCGTTATCACGATCCAGCGGACGGGCGACATCACGGACGGGGATGTTCTGCAGATCAAGCACCTTGTCTATCATTACACGCTCATCAGCGGTCAACCCCTCGGAGGTTTCGCGCATCACTTGCCGCAATTCCTCACGACTACCGAATAATCTGCTGGTAGCCGCTCGTCCACCAGTAATGGCTAGCAGTGCGTGGGAGATTGTCTTCAAGATTCCCACTAGCGGGGCAAGCACACGATGCACGACCGCAAATGGCCGCGAGAGGAGAAGGCAAATACGGTTTGGAAACTGCCGGAACAGCATCTTGGGCAACAGCTCACAAACTGTGTAGAACAATAATCCCCCAATTCCAAACAACACCCAAAAAAGCACTGAGCTTTCATATAATTCGGCAAGGTCGCGCAATGAAAGGAGTGCGAGAATAACAGCAAAAAAGTTGGCCAGCGTGTTCCCAACGAGCACTGTCCAAAGGCAGTCCTCTGGATCGTCGAGAAACTTCTGCAGCCGTTGCGCGCGCGCGTCTCCGTCACGCATCATCCGCCGCACCCGCAATCGGCTCAACTCAAAGAGTCCCGCCTCCATGCCAGACAAGAAGAACGACATCATGAGGCAAAACACCAATACGCCCAAGATTGGCAGCAGCAACCCATATTCCACAGCTGCCAGCATCATCGAGTTACCTCCACCTTTACCGTCTTAATTCGCCGTTCATCAGCATCCTCCACAGTAAAACGTAAGCCACTGAACTCGGTGGTGGCACCCTCCGGCGGTATCTCGTCAAGCCGCATGGCAACCAGCCCTCCAATGGTGTC